>CAYMSE010000142.1:0-2670 GCA_964392935.1 uncultured Oleiharenicola sp. | reverse complement strand
CGATGACCGGGACCAGGCCGTCGGAGAGCGGCGAGTCCTGGTTGGCGGTCGAGTGGACGACGAGCTTGCCGTCCGGCTTCACGCTGAGCCAGGCCCAGCCGCTGCCGAAGCGTTTCATCGCCGCATCGGCGAACTGCTTCTTGAACTCGTCCATCGAGCCAAAATCGCGCGCGATGGCGACGCCGACTTGCCCGATAGATGCCCCGCTTGCCGGCGCGATCAATTTCCAGAAAAAGGAGTGGTTCACGTGTCCGCCCGCGTTGTTGCGCACGCCGGTGCGGATGGACTCGGGCACACCCGCCAGGTCGCGCACCAGGGCCTCCGGGCCGCGAGCCAGCAGGTCGGGGTGCGCTTCGAGCAACTTCTTGGCGTTGGTGATATACGCCTGGTGGTGCTTGGTGTGGTGAATTTCCATCGTCCGCGCGTCGATGTGCGGCTCGAGAGCGTCGTAGGCGAAACCGAGCGCGGGCAATTCCCAGCCGAGGACCGGTGCGGCCGGCGCCGCCGCGTCCGTCGACGCGAAACCGAGACTGGTGATGGCAACGGAGGTGCCGATGATCTTGAGCGCATCGCGGCGCGACAGGGGGGCAGGATCGCTGGCTTGCATGCCGTTACCATGGCTGAAAGCGCCGATGGCGCAAGGGCGCGTCACGGGAAGGCGCGACGAATCTTGTTTTCCGCCCGGGTTCCCGCTACCAACCGCCTCGTGTTCCTCTTCAAGCGCCTGTTCGATTTTGACCAAAAGACGGTGGCGTCGCTCGAGCTCCGCCTGAACACTCGCTACAAGCCCGGGGCCGGCTTCCCGCTGCAGGCGCGGATGATCCTGCGCGGCCAGGAGTGGCCGGCCAAGGTGCTCAACCTATCCGGCAACGGCTTGGCGCTGCTGGTCGACGCGGCCGCCAAGGCTGCCGCCGACGACCTTGTACAGGTGAAGCTGAAGCTCGGCGACTACCGCGGGACGTTCAACGGAAGCCTGGTGCACTCGCACCCCGGCGGCAAGGGACTCCAGTGCGGCATCGCCCTGCATTTCGAGGAATTCCAAACCCAGAAAGCCTTCCTGCAGGTGCTGCAACCCGTGGCCATCGGCCAGTCACTGCAACCCGTGACCGACGAGCGCGTCGTCCAGGACGAGCCGCAGTTCATCAAGCGCGTGTTTCGCGGCGACGACGACTCGGTGCTCACAGTCTGGCTCGAGAAGACGATGGGCACGCCGCTGCACAGCTTCGAATTCCGGATGCGGAACTATTTCTGCCACGCCGACGCCCGGACGGGCGTGCTCGAGGCCTACGCACGCGAGACGGAGTCGACCCACAAGGGGAAGCTCAGCCAGCCCGTATTCGAAACCTCCCCCGCCCTCTACGCGGAAATCCGCCAGCTGTTCCGTTGGATCGTGCCCAACCTGTCATCAGCGGTGCCCGACGACGTGCGGGCGTTCATGCAGCGGTTCGCGAGCTAGGCGCCGGGACCGAGCTGCTGCCGGACGATCCGGTCGACGAGCTGGGGGTTGGCCTTGCCTTTGGACGCCTTCATCACCGCGCCCTTGATCGCATTGAGGGCCTTCTCGTTGCCGGTGCGGAATTCGGCTGCGGCCTTCGGATTCGCGGCAATGGCTTCGGCCACCCATTTTTCCAATTCGCCGGCGTCGCTCGATTGCCGGAGGCCCTGCCGTTCGACGATGACGTCGGGCATTTCGCCCGACTGGAACATGACGGCAAACACCTCCTTGGCGATGGCGTTGGAGAGGGCGCCGGATTCGACCAACTTCACGAGCCCGGCAACGTGACCCGGTTGCAGCTTGGACTCCGCGAGCGGAATCCGGGCCGCGCCCAGTTCGCGCAACAGATCGTTCGTGATCCAGTTGCCCGCGGCCTGCGGCGTGGCACCCAGCTTGACGGTGGCCTCGAAGAAATCCGCGAGTGCGCGGTCCGGCACGAGCACCGCGGTGATCGTGTAGGGCAGCTGGTGGTCGGCCATGAGCCGCCGCTGCCGGTCGAAATGGTGCTCGGGAACCGTGGCCTGGAGGCGCGCCTTCCATGCCGCATCCACGCGGACCGGCATCAGGTCCGGATCGGGAAAGTAGCGGTAGTCGTGCGCCATTTCCTTCGACCGCAGCGACTGCGACGCGCCGGTCTGGCCGTCGAAGTCGCGCGTTTCCTGCACGATGGTGCCGCCGCCGGAAACCACCGCGATCTGGCGGCGGATCTCGTGGGCGATGCCGTCGCGCACAAACGAGACCGAATTGAGGTTCTTCAGCTCGACCTTGGTGCCGAGCTTCGTCTCGCCGACCGGCCGGATCGAGATGTTCGCATCGCAGCGCATCTGCCCCTTCTCCATGTCGCAGTCGGAAATGTCGCCCTGCACGAGCGCGACCCGCAGCGAGGTAAGGAACGCAAAGGCCTCCTCCGCGCTGCGCAGCGCCGGCTCGGACACGATTTCCATCAACGGCGTGCCCGCGCGATTGTAGTCCACGAGCGAATCGCTCGCGCCGTGGTTCAGCTTGCCGACGTCCTCCTCGAGGTGGATGCGCGTCAATGGCACCCGCTTGTGCTCACCCATGACATTGCGCGACGGGCCGGGCAGCTCGATCTCGACGCTTCCGCCGAGGCAGATCGGCTGGTCGTACTGCGAGATCTGGTAGTTCTTGGGGGAGTCGGGATAAAAGTAGTTCTT
>CAYMSE010000141.1:0-3693 GCA_964392935.1 uncultured Oleiharenicola sp. | reverse complement strand
ACTCACGCGTGGCGTCTGCCGCTCAACCCCGGGTTGCCGCGGAACCGACTTCGCCGTCGTGACGATACCGGCCGCGATCAGCCCCGGGCCGCCCTCGTTCTCGCTGGCGAAGATGAAGATCTCGTCGCCCTCGGCGATTTTCCGGCCGCCGTACATCGTCTTCTGCGTCCGGAAAGTAAACGTCCGGGCCTTCGGATCGTTGATCTCAACCTTGATGGCAAAGGTCACGGCGTTTTCGGCCCGGCCGGATCACTCCCGTTTGTCGCCGAGCCGCAGCGCCTCCAGCGCCTGCCGTGCTTCCAGCAGCGGCGCGGTCGCCTCCAGCACGTCGATTTCCGCCACCACACCGGAACGCCGCCGGGCCTTCACGCGCTCGAGCTTCTGCTCGTGGATTCGCACGATTCGTTCCTGCTGGTTGATCTTCTCGGCCGTGGTCGCGGCGACGTCCCGGCGAAACGCATAGAGCGCCAGTTGGGCCTGCGCGATGGCCTCCTCGTCCCCGAGGCCCGTCGAGCGCCGGCCTTCGCGCTCGGCCAGGATCTGCGAGAGAACGGCGTCCCGTTCCTTGACGACCTGGGCGTAGGCGGCGGCGTCCGCCCGCGCGGAGATGGCGGCCAGCAAGGACGCCGCGAACATGGCAATGAGTCCGGTGGGAGTAGCTTTCATGGCGGTGTGCACGACGATGGGGAAAACGTCGCACGCCCGCGAGCGCAACGTTGCGCCCGGGCCACACCTCCGCGACCCCGGCCGCCAGGCCGGGGTCGATCGGGCGCGCTCAGAGCGCGGCGAGAATCCGGTTGAGCGTCGGGCTCGGGCGCAGCGCGGCGGCGGCCTTGGCGTCGTCGGGTTGATAGTAGCCGCCGATGTCGGCCGGCCGGCCCTGGACGGCGACCAGTTCCTGCACGATCTGCTTCTCCGCGGCTGCGAGCCTCTGCGCCACGGGCGCGAAGACGCGCTGCAACGCGGGATCCGCCGACTGCGCGGCGAGCGCCTGCGCCCAGTAAAGTGCGAGGTAGAAGTGCGAACCGCGGTTGTCGATCGTGCCGAGCTTGCGGCCGGGCGACTTGTCGTTCTCGAGGAACTTGCCGTTCGCCACGTCGAGGGTGTCCGCCAGCACCTTGGCCGGGGCGTGCTTGAACACGATGCCCAGGTGCTCGAACGAGGCCGCGAGGGCGAAGAACTCGCCGAGCGAATCCCAGCGGAGGTAGTTCTCCTGGAGGAACTGCTCGACGTGCTTCGGGGCCGAGCCGCCGGCGCCGGTTTCGAAGAGCCCGCCGCCGTTCATCAGCGGCACAATCGAGAGCATCTTGGCGCTGGTGCCGACTTCGAGGATGGGGAAGAGGTCCGTGAGGTAGTCGCGCAGCACGTTGCCGGTGACGCTGATCGTGTCCTGTCCCGCCTTGAGGCGGCCGAGCGTGAACTTGCAGGCCTCGGCCGGCGGGAGCGTGCGGAGGTCGAGCCCGGCGGTGTCGTGCTCCTTCAGGTAGCGGTCCACCTTGGCGAGGACCTGGGCGTCGTGGGCGCGGTGGGGGTCGAGCCAGAAGACGGCGGGCGTGGCGGACAGGCGCGCGCGGTTGACCGCCAGCTTCACCCAATCGCGGACGGCGGCGTCCTTTGTCTGGCAGGCGCGCCAGATGTCGCCCTGCTCGACGTCGTGCGAAAGGATCGTGTGGCCGGCGGCGTCGACGATGCGGATGACACCTTCGCCGGGCGACTCGAAGGTCTTGTTGTGCGAGCCGTATTCCTCGGCCGCCTGGGCCATGAGGCCGACATTGGGCACGGAGCCCATCGTCCTGGGGTCCAGTGCGCCGTGCTGCTTGCAAAACTCGATGACGGCCTCGTAGACGCCCGCGTAGCAGCTGTCGGGAATCACCGCGAGGGTGTCCTGCAGCTTGCCCTTGGCGTCGTACATCTTGCCGCCGGCGCGGATCATGGCGGGCATGGAGGCGTCGACAATGACGTCGCTCGGGACGTGCAGGTTGGTGATGCCCTGGTCGGAGTTGACCATGGCGACGCCAGGGCCGGCCGCGAAGGCGGCGGCGATGTCCGCCTCGATGGCGGCCTTCTCGGCGGCGGGGAGCGACTGGATCTTGGCGACGAGGTCACCGAAGCCGTTGCGGAGGTCGACGCCGAGGCGGGCGAAGGTCGCGTTGTGCTTGTCGTAGAGGCCGGAGAAGAACTCGCGGACGAAGTGGCCGAAGATGATCGGGTCGGAGACCTTCATCATCGTGGCCTTCAGGTGGAGCGAGAAAAGGACCTGGTCGGACTTGGCGCGGTAGATCTGGTCGCGGATGAACGTGACGAGCGCCCACTTGTTCATGACGGTGGCGTCGAGGATCTCGCCGGCGAGCAGGGGAGTCTTCTCCTTGAGCACGGTCACGGCGCCCGCCTTGGTCACAAATTCGATGCGGACGATCGTGGCGGCGGGCATGGTGACGGACTTCTCGTTGGAGAAGAAGTCGTGGCGGCCCATGGTGACCACGGAAGTCTTCGACTCGGGTGACCAGGCACCCATGGAGTGCGGGTGGGCGCGGGCGTAGTCCTTGACGGCCTTCGGGGCCCGGCGGTCGGAGTTGCCCTCGCGGAGCACGGGGTTCACGGCGGAGCCCTTGACCCGGTCGTAGCGCGCCTTGGCGTCCTTCTCGGCTTCGGTCCCCGGCGCCTCCGGGTAGTCCGGCACCGCGAAGCCGTGCGCCTGGAGTTCGGCGATCGCCTCCTTCAGCTGGGGCACGGAGGCGCTGATGTTGGGCAACTTGATGATGTTGGCCTCGGGCTTGAGCGTGAGTGCGCCGAGCTCGGCGAGGTGATCCCCGATGCGCTGGGCTGCGGGGAGCTTGTCCGCGAACACCGCGAGGATGCGGCCGGCGAGCGAAATGTCGCGCGTCTCGACGGCGATGCCCGCGTGCTTGGTAAAGGCCTGCACGATCGGCAGGAGCGAGTAAGTGGCGAGGGCGGGGGCCTCGTCGGTCTTGGTGTAGATGATGGAAGGTTGCTGGCTCATGAAAAAGGCGGTTGGGACGCCGGGCGGTGGCCGGCGCGAGTCGGAGACGGAGAGTCCGCCAACTAAGAGCAGCCTCCGCGGCCGGTCAAAAGCAATTCCACGCGGCGAACCGCGCGCCGCCGGGCGGGCCGCGCCATGGGGTGCAGCAGCGGGACTCATCCGCGGGTCCAGTTTTCGCGTATGCCTTTTGTCCAGCGCGAATTTCCCGGCTTCCGCCTTGCGGCGACCGGCAAGTCGTGGAACGGTACGGGACGATTTTCGTCGCCCCATGAAATCCAAATCGCGCCGCGCGTCCGCGGCTCCGGTCCCGCCCCCCGCCTTCAACGTTTCGCGCCGCACGTTCCTCCAGCGCTGCGGCCTGATCGCCGCCATGACCGGACTCCCGGCCTGGTTCGTCGAGCGGCAGCAGCTGCTCGCCGCCGAGGAGAAGAAACCGCTCGCGGCGAACGACAAGCCCGGCATCGCCCTCATCGGCTGCGGCGGCATGGGCAGCTGGGACGGACAGAACGCCGGCAACCACGGCAATGTGCTCGCGGTATGCGACGTCGACTCCGCGCACGCCGAGGCGGTCCAGGCGAAGTACCGCGAGCTCGGGCACAACCCGCAGATCTATTCCGATTTCCGGAAGGTGCTCGAACGCGACGACATTCACATCGTGGTCAACGCGACGCCCGACCACTGGCACAGCCTCG
>CAYMSE010000140.1:0-11238 GCA_964392935.1 uncultured Oleiharenicola sp. | reverse complement strand
TCAACGTCGAGGGCACGAAGCGCCTGCTCGCCGCCTGCCGCGACGCGCACGTGTCGCGTTTCATCTACACGAGTTCGCCCAGCGTGGTCTATCACGGCGGCGACCTGCGCAACGTCGACGAGTCCGCGCCACTGTGCACGGAGGCCCCCTGCGCCTACCCGACGAGCAAAGCCGCCGCCGAGCGCGAAGTACTGGCGGCCAACGACCGGGCGCTCGCCACCGTCGCGCTGCGTCCGCATCTCGTGTGGGGCCCCGGCGACCGCAATGTCGTGCCGCGTGTCATCGCGCTCGCGCGCGCCGGCCGGCTGAAGATCGTCGGCCACGGTCGGAACCGCGTCGACATCACGCACATCACGAACGTCGTCGACGCCCACCTCCTCGCCGAGGGCGCGCTGCTCGAGCCGAACAGCGCCGCCGCCGGCAAGGCCTACTTCATCACCAACGGCGAACCCGTAGTCCTCTGGGACTGGATCAACCAGGTGCTGGCGGGGCTCGACCTGCCGCCGGTGACCCGGCGCGTGCCGCTGGCGGTTGCCTACGCCGCCGGCGGATTCCTGGAAGCCCTCTGGCGGTTGACTCGCCGCGACGGCGAGCCGCCGATGACGCGCTTCGTGGCGAAGGAGATGGCGACCGACCACTGGTTCAACATCGCCGCCGCCCGCCGCGACCTCGCCTACCACCCACTCATATCCGTGGCGCAGGGCACGGAGGAGCTCATCGCCCACTACCGGGCGGGACACAAATATTGAGGGAGCAGCCCACGCTCGCCGCGGGCTCAACCCGCGCCCTCACCCGTTCCGTTGCCGCACCGCCTCGAAGAGCGTGATGATCGTCGCCATCGCGACGTTGAGCGAATCGGCCTGGCCGGCCATCGGAATGCGCACGAGGACGTCGGCATTCTTCATCCAGAACTCGCTCAGGCCGTACTGCTCGCTGCCCATGATCACCGCCAGCGGCCCGCGCAAGTCGGTCTGCGTGTAGAGATTCTTTGTGTGCGGCGTCGTGGCCGCGGAGCGGATGCCCTTCGCCCTCAGCCAGGCGTGGACCGTCGCGCTGTCGGACACGACGACCGGCACCGCGAAGAGCACGCCGGTCGAGGCGCGCACGACGTTGGGATTGAAGATGTCCGTCACCGGATCGCACACGATGACCGCATCGCAGCCCGCCGCATCGGCGCTGCGCAGGATCGTGCCGAGGTTGCCCGGCTTCTCGATGGATTCGACGACGAGGAGGAAGGGCGTTGTAGGTCGGGGTTGATTCCCGACCCCTGCTTCCGTCGGGCGTAAAGCCCGACCTACAGCTAAATCATCCAGCGTGCGTTTCCATTGCGGCGCCACCGCCAGCAGGCCGTCCGGACGTTCCCGGTAGGCCACCTTGGCGAAAGCCTCCTTGGAAAGCTCGAAGACCTGCGCGCCGCTTTCCTGCACCTGTGCGATCAGCGCGGGTTCGTTCTCCCCGAGGAACCAGTCGGGGCTGAAGTAAATCTCCTTGAAGCGCAGACCCTTCTCCAGCGCGCGCCGCACCTCGCGGTAGCCCTCGACGAGGAACAGCCCGGCCGCGTCGCGGTCGCGCCGCTCGCGCAGCTTCACGAGCTGCTTCACCCGGGGGTTTTGGAGGCTGGTGATCTTCTCGGGGGGAATGGCCACAAAGAGTCACTAAGAGACACAAAAAGGATTGGGAACCCTTAGTTATTGTGAATTTTTGTGCCTCCTCGTGGCCAAAAAGAAATTCAACGACCATCCCTTCCCGTACCGCACCGAGATCGAGCTGGAGATCGCCACGCTCACCAACCTCGGCATCGGCCTGGGCCGCGTGCCGCTTCCGGATGCCCGGCCCGCCGCGCCCGGCCCCGAGCCCGCGCAGCCCTCGGGCTGGGTCGTCATGGTTCCCTTCACGCTGCCCGGGGAGAAGGTACGCGTCCGCGTTTACCGGAATCACAAGAACTACTCCGAGGCCGACCTGCTGGCGGTGCTGAGCCCGTCGCCTCATCGCGTGGCGCCAACCTGCGCGCTCTTCGGCCGCTGCGGCGGGTGCCAGTACCAGCACCTGACTTATCCGGAGCAGCTGAACTGGAAGCGGCGCCAGGTGGAGGAACTGCTCCAGCACATGGCTGGAGTCACCTTCGCCGTGAACCCCGTCATCGGCTCGCCGCGCGAGTTCGGCTACCGCTCAAAGATCACGCCGCACTTTGCGGCGCCAAGGCGCCGCAAAGAAGGAACAAGTGCCAAGGAACCGGTGCCAAGTGCCCCGGGCCCGATCGGGTTCCTGAAGCAGGGCTCGCGGTTCGACCTGGTTGACGTGCCGCAGTGCCCGATCGCGACGCCGGAGATCAACGCGAAGCTCCCCGAGGTGCGCGCCCGGGTGCACGCCAAGCTGGCCCGCGGCGAGTACGACCGCGGTGCGACCCTGCTCCTCCGTCACGCCCAGGAAGGCGTCATCACCGACTACGACGCCGTGATTCACGAGGTGATTCCGTCTGTCGCCGGGGTCGGCGATCCCGGCGGGCTTCCCGGGGCATGTTCACCGGGGTCAGCGACCCCGGCCACAGCGGCGCCGCTTCGCCTGCACTTCCTCGCGCGGGATTTCTTCCAGAACAACCCGTTCATCCTGCCGGCGTTCACGGGCTACGTGCGCGCGCAAGCGGCCGGCAGCGGGGCGCGGTTCCTCGTGGACGCCTACTGCGGCAGCGGGCTTTTCGCGCTGGCCTGCGCCCCGGCGTTCGAACGCGTTGCCGGCGTCGAGATCAGCGAGACGTCGGTCCGGTTCGCCACCGAGAATGCGGCCGCCAACGGCCTGGCCAATGCCACCTTCCGGGCCGGCGACGCCGCGCAGATCTTCGCCGGGCTCGAATTTCCGCCGGCCGACACCGCGGTCGTCATCGACCCGCCGCGCAAGGGCTGCGACGAGTCCTTTCTCCGGCAACTGTTTGCGTTCGGGCCGCGTGCGGTCGTGTACGTTTCCTGCGATCCGGCCACGCAGATGCGCGACTTGAAGCAGTTCCTCGCGGCAGGCTACCGGCTCGCGGCGGTGCAGCCGTTCGATCTCTTTCCGCAGACCCGCCACCTCGAATGCGTGATCACGTTGGTCCGCTGAGCGGCCGCCGCATCAGCCGTTCCAAGCCGGCGGAAAACTCGCGGTGAATAACTATCGGTGGCGCGACCGCCGCCGCGGGAGTATCCTGCCGACGTGAAAGGAACACTGGGCCCCGTGGTTCACCGGAACCCCCGTGCGTGGTGCGCCCTTCCACGTTCCGCACTGCGGGCCGCCATCGGGTGGAGCAGCGCCAATAACAACGCAACTATGCGCTAGAGTCCCGGCTCAGGCCGTCGACCCAAAGAGAAGGCACCCTGCCACGGGGCGGGGTGCCTGTTTTTTTGGATGCTTGCACCGGAGCTCGCGGAGAAAGCCGAGCCGTCCCTCGATCCGCATCCGGTATGCCGACTGGGTTGTCCCCGTTGCCTCCCGTGAAGTGGCCCTCACCGGTGCTCCATCCACTCCGGGCTCGAGTACTGCTCGACCAGGCCGGCGACCTCGTCCTCGTTGAGCTCGGGCCAGGGCCGCGGCACGCGTTCGGCGGCGAGCGCCCGCGCGATTTCCGCGGCGAAGCGCTCGTGAAACGCATCCCAATCGAGGACGCCCACCCGGCTCTTCTCGATCGAACCCTGGAGGAGCAGGCCGTGCTTGTTGCGCTTCATGGCGGCGCCGGCGATCTTCGCGCCGCTGGCCGTGTTGATGACGTCGTGCAGTTCCGGACGCTCGAAACAGATCGTCGGCCCCTCGTCGCTGGGATGGCGCTTGTCCTGCAGCGCCACGGGCTGCCCGAGCGCCTGCATCGCCGCGGCCAGCGCAGCGTGCACATCGCGGTAGGCCTGCGTGGCGGGCGCGTCGAACAGCGCGTGCGCCCGCGGAATCACGAGGGCGTAGGTCCAGTCGTTGCGGTGGTCGACCAGTCCGCCGCCGGTGGGCCGGCGGCACAGGTCGAAGGTCTCGCCCGGCGGCAGGTTGGCGCGGATGTAGTCCATCGCCTGGCTGAGCCCAAAGGTGAACGCGGCCGTGCGCCACTCGTAGTGGCGGAAGCGCGCCGCCGCCGGGTCCGGGTACCGTTGCAGCAGCAGGAAATCGAGCGCCATGTTCTCCGCCGCGCCGGCGGTGCGGACCGGCAGGGTGTGCAAGGCGATCACGGGGTGCGGGGCTTCAGGCGGCCCTGCCGGAGCGTCTCCGGCAATTCCGGCAGATTGTACAGGCCGGCGAAGGCAAACGCCCCCTGCACGGCTTCCCGGGGCGGCAGCGGGTCGGCGTTGAGCATCGCCCCGGCGACGACGGCGGCGAGCACCGGCGGGCGCAGGTCGCTCCAGGCGCGCTGGCGGACCGCGCCGCCCTCCGCGTAGTACAGGCGCCGGTCGCGGCCCCCGTAGATGCGGATTTCCTTCGGGGCCGTGCCGGTGATCTCATGGACGGTCAGCGGATTGTCCCGGTCGTAACGCTGCAAGGTCGTCGTCAACCAGCCCAGCATGGTCTGGATGCGCTGCAGGGCCTGCGCGCGGATGCGGGCCTCGGGCCGGTCGGCGACGCGCGACGCCGGATCCTGCAGCGTGCGGTACAGCGCGGGAAAATCGTACTCCTCGATCGCGCGCGAACGCCGCTCGCGCATCTCCGTGCGCCATTCGGCCAGCGTGCGGGTCATGCGGTCGGCCGACTCGTCCGGCAGGAGCAGGTCCGCGAATTCCTTCCGCCGCGCGTCCTCGCGCTGTTCGTTCAGGCGGTGGCGCTGCCACAGCTCCCGGGCGAAGACGCCCGCCACCACCACCACGCCGGCCACCACCGCCAGGACGACGGCCTTCCGCCGGCTGCTCCACCGGCGCGCCGCCGGCCCGCGGGCCGGCTCCGGCTCCGGTTCGGGTTCCGGCTCGGTTTCGCGGCCCTCGATCGTCTGCGCCTCGAGGAGCAACCGGTAGATCGGAATCGCCTGGGAGATGTTCTTCAGCTCGCGCGGCCCCAGCCGCGTCACGTGGAGCGCCAGCTTGTTGCGGACGACGTCGTAGACCGTCTGCGAGATGCAGATGCCGCCCGGCTCGGCCTCGGCCTGGAGGCGCGCGGCGATGTTCACGCCGTCGCCCATCACGTCCTGCTCGTTGACGAACACGTCGCCAAGGTGGATGCCGAGCCGGTGGGTGAGGCACTCCGCCGCGGGCCGCGTCTTGAGCTGCTCGGCGAAGAACCGCTGCATGCTCAGCGCGGAGGCCACGGCCTGCACGGCGCTGGAGAAGTACAGGAGGAGCCCGTCGCCGGTGGACTTGAGCACCGAGCCGTGGTGCTGCACGCAGATCTCGCGCATGACCTCGAAGTCGCGCTTCAGCAGGCGGAGCGTCGTCTCCTCGTCGGCCTGCATCCGCGCGCTGAAGCTGACCACGTCGGTGAACACGATCGCGGCGAGGGAGCGCTGGCCCGGTCCGGGCGGATTCGGCGGCGCGGAGAACGTGGGCGGCTTGGAATCCATCGGGAAGGGTAGGGTGGTAGGCGGTCGGCCGCGCCGGCGCAACGCCATTGCGCAGCCGCGTCAGCCGGCCGGCGCGTCGAGCAACCGGCGCACGTGCGTGACGAGCGCGCCGAGCGCGAAGGGCTTCGGCACATGCACCCCGCCTTGGCGCGCGAACCCGGGAAAAGTGGGCGCGCGGTCGGCGGTGCTGATGAGTTTCATCCCCGGGGCGCGGGCGTGGAGCCGGCGCAGCGCCGCGATTCCCCGGGGCGCCTGCGTGTCGGCGATGGCGAGCTGCGGCACCGTCGCCGCGGCCGCCGCCTCCGCGGCGTCGACGAAGGCGGTCACCGCGTAGCCTTCCAAGCCGAGCACGCCGGCGACCATCTTCCGCAATCCGTCGTCGCGCTCGATCACCGCCACCGCCTCGGTTCCGCGCCGGGCCGGCAGGGGCGTGAGGGCGGTCTCGGGCAGCACCGCCGGCTCGGCAGTCTCGGGCAGGAACAGCTCGAAGGTCGTGCCGTGGCCGGGCTGGCTCCGCATCTCGAGGCGGCCGCCGGCCTCCTGCACCAGCGTCTGGGCCGTGGGCAGGCCAAGCCCCGTTCCCTGCGGCTTGGTCGTGTAGAACGGCTCGAAGACCCGCCCCTGCAGCGCCCTCTCGATGCCGTGGCCGGTGTCGCTGACCGCCAGCGCCACCTCGCCGGGCGCCCGGTCAGCGGCCGGACGGTTGTACGTGCGCAGCGTCAACCGGCCGCCGCGCGGCATCGCATCCCGCGCGTTGAGGCAGAGGTTCAGCAGGACCTGCTGGAAATGGACGGGATTGAAGCGCGCGTTGCCCAGGTCGGACGCGAGGCGCAGCTCCAGCTCGATCGCCTCGCCGCACACTTGCCGGATGAGGTCCGCGGTCTCGCGGATGAGCGCATTGAAATTCACGACGATGGACTCGGACTCGCGCCGCCGGCTGAACTCGAGCATCTGCCGCGCGATGGCCGTCGCCTTGAGGCCGGCGCGGTGGATCTCCTGCAAATCCCGGAAGACCGCGGGGCGGTCCGCCACCTGCGTCGCGATGATCTCGCAGTAGCCGTTGATCAGCGACAGCAGGTTGTTGAAATCGTGGGCCATGCCGCCGGCGAGCTGGCCGGCGGTCCCGAGCTTCTGCGCCTGCAGCAGGGCGTCGCGCTGGTGCCGCAGTTCGGTGTGGTCGTGAAAGACCACGAGGAGGTGCGGGCGGCCCGGCGCGGCGGCGCGGTAACTCCACTGCGCGAAAAAGGCGGAGCCGTTCTTCCGGTGCAGCCAGCCTTCACCGCTGCCCTCCCGCGCCGTGCCCCCGGCGCGCAGCCGCGCGACGTCCGTCCGCCGCCCGTGCAGCAGCCGCGTGCTGCGGCCGCGCAGCTCCGCCGCCCGGTAGCCGGTCAGCCGGCAGAACTCGCGGTTGGCGAACGCCACTTCCGCCCCGCCATCGCGCCACGGCCCCTCGGTCAACACCGCCGGCACGGGGAGCCGGGCGATGAACGCCTGCAGCGCCGGCGCGGGTGGGGTGGTTCGGGCCATGACTCAGGGCGCGAGGCGTTCGATCGTCCAGTCGCCGTCCGCCTCGCGGCGGTAGCGCAGGCGGTCGTGGAGTCGGCTGCGCCGGCCCTGCCAGAACTCGACGGTCCCCGGCGACAGGCGGAAACCGCCCCAGTGCGGCGGCAACGGCACCTCGCGACCCTCGTATTTCCGTTCAATCACCCGGAAGCTCTCCTCGATGACGGCCCGGCCCGCGACCACCGTGCTCTGCGGCGACGCCCACGCCGCCAGCTGGCTCGCGCGCGGCCGGCTGTGGAAATAGGCGTCGGCCTCCTCGCGCGACACCCGCGTCACGGGTCCCTCGACAATCACCTGCCGCTCCATCGGCACCCAGGCGAACACCAGCGCGGCGTGCGCGCGATCGGCGAGTTCGCGGCCTTTCCGGCTCTCGTAATTGGTGTAGAAAACGAAGCCGCGGCCGTCGCAGCCCTTCAGCAGGACCGTGCGCGCCGAGGGCCGGCCGTCCCGGCCGACGGTCGCGAGGGTCATGGCGTTCGGTTCGAGGAGCTTCGCCGCCTCGGCCTCCGCGAACCATTGCTCGAACTGGCGGAAAGGATTCTTCGCCAGGTCCTTTTCGAGAAGGCCCGCCAGTCCGTAATCCTTGCGCATGTCCGCGAGTGCCATGGATGCGGCGCCATGCTGGACCGCCGCCGGGGGCTGTCAAATCCGGGGCCGGACGCGCGCGCGGGCGGAGCACGCCGCGACCGGTTTTGTCGTGACGCGCCCCGAGGGAGAGGCGACCCTCGCCGAACCCATGTTCGGCCTGTCCTACGTCGATCTGCTCGTGCTGCTCTCGGCCGGCCTGGCCGCGGGCACGGTTGACGCCATCGCCGGCGGCGGCGGCATCATCGCCCTGCCCGCGATGCTTTCCACCGGCCTGCCCGTGCCCGTCGCGCTCGGAACGAACAAGCTCGGCTCCATCTTCGGCACGAGCTGGGCGGTCGTCGGTTACTCGCGCAAGGGCGCCGTCGACGTGCGCGAATGCGTGCCCGGCATTGTCATCGCGGCGGCTGGTTCCGTCGCCGGCGCCTTCGCCGTGCGGCAGATCGATTCCGGCCTGCTCGCCAAGGCCATCCCGTGGCTGCTCGGCGCACTCGTGATCTACATGACCTTCCGACCGAAGCTCGGCGAAACGAGCCGGCACCATCGGTTGGAGCAACCCGTCTTCTACGGGCTCTTCGGCCTCGCGCTCGGTTTCTACGACGGGTTTTTCGGCCCGGGCGTCGGCTCGTTCTGGACCATCGCGTTCGTGATGCTGCTCGGGCACGATTTCCTCCGCGCCGCCGGGCACACCAAGGTAATGAACCTCTCCAGCAACATCGCGGCGCTGGGGGTGTTTGCGGCCCACGGCCAGGTGGCCCTGGTGCCCGCCTGCGTCATCGGTGCCGGTCAAATCGCCGGCGCGCAACTTGGCACCCATCTGGCGGTTACGCGCGGCGCCCGGTTCGTCCGGCCGGTCTTCCTGATCATGGCTGGTCTCACGGTCGCGAAACTGATTTACCAGCACTACTTTCGCCCATGACACCGGCCCGCTATCTCGTACGCCACCAAGCCGACCTCGTGCGGTTCCTGCAGCAGCTGATCCGCCTGCGGACCGTCAATCCGCCCGGGGAGAACTACGGCGAGATCACGGAGTTGCTGACGAAAACCCTCCGCGACATCGGCCTGCAGGCCGAGCGCGTGCCAGTCCCGCGCGCCGCCCAAAAACGCACGCAACCCGAGTTGCTCGACTTCCCCCGCTACAACGTCGTCGCCCGCTGGTCCACCGGCGCGAAGAAGACCGTGCACTTCAATGCCCATTTCGACGTCGTACCCGTGTCCGGCAAGTGGCGGCACGGCCATGCCTTCAACCCGGCGGTCCAGGGCGGCTGGGTCTACGGCCGCGGCTCGTCCGACATGAAGGGTGCGATCGCCAGCATCGTCTTCGCCCTCAAGGCGCTCCGCGCCACCGGCACCCAGCCCAATTTCAACGTCGAGGTGTCGTTCACCGCGGACGAGGAAACCGACAGCACGCTCGGCACGGGCTGGGTCACCGGCACCCAGCGGCTGCGCGCGGATTACGCGATCGTCGGCGAGGGCGGCGAGGGCGACGCCGTCTGCTGCGGCCACAACGGCGTCGTCTGGCTCAACGTCCACGTCCACGGCCGGGCGGCGCACGGCTCCATCCCGCACCGTGGCATCAACGCGCTCGAGAAAATGTCCGCCCTGGTGCTGGCCCTCGACGAACTCAAGCGCCGGCTGGCCCGCCGGAAATTCCGGTCGCCGGACGGCGTGGTGATGACGCCCACGCTGAACCTCGGCGGCGTGTTCGCCGCCGGCGAGGGCGGCAAGATCAATACCGTGCCCGCCACCGCGAGTTTCACCATTGATCGCCGCGTGCTGCCGGTCGAGACGGTGCCGGCGGCCGAGCGCGAGCTCCGCGCCTTCCTCAAGCAGGCCGCCGCGCGGATCCCGCAGTGCCGGATCACCATCGAGAAGATTTCGCACAACCACTCGTGCTACCGCGATCCGGGCACCCCCTTCGCCGCGGCCCTGCGCCGCAGCGTCGCGAAGGTCCGCCGCCGGCCGGCGAAGTTCACGGTGTCGACCGGCTTCAACGACATGCATTTCTTCGCCAACGAGCTCCGCCTGCCCACGCTCGGCTACGGCCCGGGCGGACAGAACTACCACGCTGTCGACGAGCGCGCGAAGGTGAAGGACCTCGTCGAGGCCGCGACCATCTACACGGACCTGCTGACGACGTTCCGCGGCTGAAGCCGCGGGAACGTTCAACGTTCAACATCCAACATTGAACGTTCAATCAAGCGGTCCGCCCGCTTCCCTGAGCGTGGGATGTTCGACGTTGAATTTTCAACGTTCCGAGCGCAGCGAGGCTCAGCTCCTGAGGCCCTGCCGGATCATCGCCACCGCGATGGCGGCGAGGAGCATCGCGATGATCTTGGAGATCGCGCGCAGGCCGGTCGCGCCGATCTTCCGCGCGAGCCATTCGCTGTAATGGAGGGCCAGCACGATCAGCACGAGGTTGACCGTGAGCGCCACCAGCGTCGGGGCGAGGCCGACGCGCGGGTTCTGCGCCAGCACGAGGAGCGTGGTGATCGACGCCGGTCCGGCAATCAGAGGCATGCCCAGCGGGACCACGCCGAAATCCGGCGGCAGTTTCTCCGGCTCCGCCGCCGACTGGACGAGGTCGCGCGCCGCCAGGATGAAGAGCACGAGCCCGCCCGCGATCTGGAAGTCGCTGACCGAGATGCCAACCGCCCGGAACACGCTCTGCCCGAGGAAGAGAAACCCCAGCGCAACCAGCCCGCCGGTCCACGTCGCCTGGTCCGCGATGCGGTGCCGCTCCTTCGGGTCCATGTGCGAACCGAGCCCGAGGAAGATCGCAGCGAGGCCGACCGGGTCGATCGCGACGAAAAGCGGGATGAACGCCAGGAGGAAGCGGTTGAACCAGTCCAACATGCCCGGGAGGCTGGTTGCGCCCGGCAAAAAGGCAACGCGCCTCGCGCTGTCCCGCCGCCCGGGCCGTGGCAGCGGATGCTCGGCCTAATGGCAATCCATGCGGAGCCAGTGCCGGGGCCGGGCGTATACTCGCACCCAGCCCATAACTCCCATGCCCGTAATCAAAATCCATCTGGAATACGCCGAGCACGATGCCGTGGCCCGGCTGGCCGACCTGATCGATGTGAGCACGGAGGACGTCGCCTACGCCGCCCTCAACCGCCTGATGTTGCATGCCAAGGATCCGGAGGTGCAGAGCGACATCGTTCTGACGCGCCGCTGGAGGCCGGACAACCTGCCGCTGTGGAGCGACAGCGCCGGATCGGTGCACAATTACGAGGGCATGCCCCCCTGCGAGCCGGAGAAGAGCAAGTACTCCGTCTAGTGGAACCCGGGCCCCGGGAGTGATCCGCGCGCCGTCAGGCCGGCGCGCCCAGCAGGTCGCGCAACGCCGGTGCCAGCGCCGGATGTGCGAAGGAGAAACCGGCGTCCTGCAGCCGCCGCGCGCTGCAGCGTTGGCCATGCAGCGCGAGTTCCGGCGCGGTGTGCAGCACGTGCGTTGCGACCAGGCGCACGACCAGCGCCGGCGCGGGCGGCACCCACGGACGACCCAGCACGCGCCGCAGCTCCCGCATCAACGCCGCGTTCGTCACCGGCGCGGGGGCACAAAGGTTGTACGTTCCCGCCACCGCGGGCTG
>CAYMSE010000139.1:0-5018 GCA_964392935.1 uncultured Oleiharenicola sp. | reverse complement strand
CTTGTCCATCGCGGCGAGCCCGAGGTTGCCCAGCACCGCCGTGAGCAGGTTGTTGAAGTCATGGGCAATGCCGCCGGCCAGGACGCCGAGCGACTCGAGGCGGGACGAGCGTTCGAGCTCGGTCTGCAGCCGCGCCTCCTTTTCCAGCTGGCGCCGGATCTGCTCCGTTTGGGCGCGCACGCGGCGCCGGAGGGCGACGATCCAGATGCCGATCGAGACGATCAGCAAGGCCAGCACCGCGAGGACGTAACCGATGCGCTGCACCGTCCACCAGGCGGGGCGGGCGACGACCCGCACATCGGCCGGGGAGCGGAGGTCCAGGTGAAATCCACGGGGATGGCGGTTCTCGTCGTATTCCAGCGTGTACACGCCCGTGAGTTCGAGCCGGCACCCGGCCTCCGGCGTTACCCACTCGGCCGGCGGTTGCAGGTTCGCCTCGAAAATGCGGTCGTTGGCCTGGAGCGTCAGGCGGGACGAGCCGTTGTCCGTCGTGGATTGCCGCAACAGCGCCTGCAGCCGCACGAGGCGCGCGTCCAGTTCGGGCTGCAACTGGTCCGGGCTGGCCAGCTCCCGTGACTCGACCGCTGGGGCCGGCGTGGCGGTCCGCCACACGGCGTCGCGCAGCACCGCCCGCGCCCCGACCCGTCCGGCGATGCCGACGACCTCGACCCCGGCGCCAGTCGGCAGCGCGCCGGTTTGGCGGGTAAGGACGAGGATGCCGCCGCTGCCATCTTGCACGAAAAGGTGGCGACCCGGTACGTGGAGCAGCACGCTGCCGCGCAGGTGCACGCGGCGGTTGGGCGCCTGCGCGGAGTTGAATTCGCGGACGCCGGCCGCCGGCTCCACCGGCAGGGCGAAGGGATCGTTCGGCGCGTCCTGGTCGACGGTGATCGCGTCCTGCGGGGGCAACCACAACCGGATGTCGGTGATCTCGCGATTCGCGCCGGTAACCGCGGCGCAGACGCCGCGCACGCGCACGAGGGCGCCCTGCAGCCGGTCCGCAGGGGTGCCGGACGCGATGATGGCCTCGAAGTTGCCGGTCGAGGTCGTGAGCTCCAGGCGGGTATTCCCCGCGTCCTGCGTCACGCGGCGGACGAAGCCCTGCATCTCGACGCGCTGGCCCTCGAGCGAACCGGACAAGGCTTGCTCCAGTGTGACGCGGTGCGCCGGCGGGGGTGAGATGCTGCCGAGCGAGGTGGCCTCGATGAGCTCGATCTCCGGGGCGACGGTACCCTGGGTGGTGAAGCCGCTGAGGGCGAGCGCGGCACCCATGCCGAGCCAGCCGGTGCGGCCGGGCGGCTTGCGCACCCGCACGCCGCCCGTCGGATCCTGGAGGTAGAAGAAATCGGCCGCATCGTCGCACCAGGTGACCGTGCCGCGGAGCGTGACCGGGCAATGCGCGTCGGCGGCGGTGCGCGAAAGCTGCAACACCTGTTCGACGAGGCGCAGTCGCTCCGATGGCGCGCCCGCCTGCCGGGCCGGGCCGGTCGCGGCACCGGCGAGCCGGAACACCGGTTCGGCGAGGGTCCATCCGCCTTCGTGCGCCCGCACGCGTCCGACGATGTCCAGCGCGGTGCCCGCCGCGAACGCGGCGGCTTCCCGGGTGCGGATCGTGATCTGGCCGGTCGCGTTGCGGATCGAGATCGATTCACCCGGCTCCGCGGGCCGGGCTTCGCCCACGATGCGCACCCAGTCGGCGGCTGCGTGGTGGTCGAGCTGGTCGATCGGGGTCGGGGGCAGCGCGAAACGGGCGTCATCGGCGAGCCAGCCGAGCAATTGCACGTGACTGCGGTCGGGAATCCAAAGTTGGATTTGCCGCGGCCGCGCGTCGAGGCCCGCGATCGCATCGTAGACCCCGCGGACCCGCAGCCGCGCCCCGGCCAGCTGTGGCACGGGATCCGAGCTGCCAATCTGCAGGCGCAGGTCCAGCAGGTGTTGCTCGGCCAGCATCTTGGCCTCGACGTGCGTGGCGTCGGGCTCGGCCTGGCTGACGACATAGCCCTCGACCTCCACCCAGCGCCCGTTGAGCGCCCCGAGTTCGTCCAGGCGTTGCGCCGTCGGGCGGGGTTCGGGCCAGTTCCGCTCCGCGAGGGTGGTGACCGTGATGAGCGCGCCGTCGAACCCGTTGGCCGGCACCACCTGACCCTCCAGGCGGACGCGTTGCCCGCTCTTGAATGGCAGCGCCCGTCCACGCACGGGCAGGTAGGAAGGTCCGGTCGACGTGTCGCCGTACAGGAGGCTCCAGCCCGCGTCGTAGTAATAAACCGTAAGCTCCATGTTCACCGGGTGCGGCTTTTGTTTCCGCTCCTCCGGGACGTTCCAGAAATCGCCGGCCGACGTGATGACCGGGAGCGGGGACGGCACGGCCGCGCGGATTGCCACGACCGTGGCCAGCAGCCAGAGCGACGCGCCGACGCGCCGCCAGGCCGTGAGGCCGGGCGAACGGGCGCAATGCCCGGGCGAAAGTTCGGAGGCGAGGTCGGGGGACAAAGCGAGAGGTGGGGCGGGCTCACCGAATCATCGGACCCGGAGCCGCGACGCTTTAACCTCAACCGGGAAAGCTGCTCGGTCGCAAGTCCCCTGACACGCTTGCGCGGACTCAATGCTAGGGCCGTTCGGCCTTGTCGTCGGGGCCGGAGAATGCACCGGCCTATTGATTGGACGCTGCCGCCACGCGGACTACGGTCCCGCCATGTGCGGACGGTACGTGCTCCGGGAAGTCATCAAGCTGCGCGAGAAGCTCGAGAAGCTTCGCACCCGGAAACTGGGACTCGAGGTCGTTCCCCGGTTCAATGTCGCCCCGACGCAGGAAATGCCGGTGGTGATCAACGACGAGGGGCCGGCGGAGACGCGCATGCGCTGGGGGCCGATGTACCCGCTGGCGGCCGGCAAGCCGGGCCTGCTGGTGAACGCGCGGTCCGAAACCGTGGCAGCGAAAAGCCTATTCCGGGACAGCCTGCGCCGGCGCCGGTGCCTGATCCCGGCCGACGGATTCTACGAATGGCACCGGCTCGCGAAGGTGAAGCTGCCGTACCTGTTCGAGCGGCGCGACGGCGCCACGTTCTGGATGGCGGGCCTCTACGAGGAAGCCGCCGGCGACGTGCCGCGGAGCTTCCTCGTGCTGACGACCGGACCGAACGAGGTGATGGCGCCGGTCCACGATCGCATGCCGGTGATGCTCGACGACGCCGCGGCCGCGGAGTGGCTGGCCCCGGGCGCGATCACCGCCGCCCGCGTGCAGGCGTTGTGCGTGCCGTTCCCGGCCGCGGCCATGACCGCACGGCGGGTCGGCACCCTGGTGAACAGCGCGCGGTTCGATTCGCCCGCCTGCCTCGAACCCCCGGGGGCGGAGGTCGTGCCGCCCGAGACGGGCGAGCTGCGCTTCGACTGAGGCCGGGTTGGCGCGGGCCGCCTTGCTTTCTGCTGGATTCTGGATTCCGCGTCCCAATCCTGTCCCGCCACCATGATCGAGGTCGAGAATCTCACGCGCGTCTTTCGCACCTACAAGAAAAAGCCCGGCTTCTGGGGCGGCGTGACCGGCCTGTTCAATCGCGACTTCGAGGAGACGCGCGCCGCGGACAACGTCAGCTTCTCGATCCAGGAGGGCGAGTTCGTCGGCTTCCTCGGGCCCAACGGCGCGGGCAAGACCACCACGCTGAAGATGCTCTCCGGGCTCATCTACCCAACCAGCGGCAAGGCGCGGGTCGCCGGCTTCGATCCGTCCCAGCGCGAGAGCGCCTACCGCCGCCTGTTCGCGCTCGTGCTCGGCCAGAAGAACCAGCTGTGGTGGGACCTGCCGGCGATCGAATCGTTCACGCTGCTGCGCGCGATCTACGGCCTGCCCGCCGACCAGTTCAAGGCGACGCTCGACGAGCTCGTCGCCCTGCTGAGCGTGGGCCACAAGCTCAACGTCATGGTCCGCGAGCTGTCGCTGGGTGAGCGCATGAAGATGGAGCTCATCGCCGCCCTGATCCACCGGCCGCGCGTGCTGTTCCTCGACGAGCCGACGATCGGCCTCGACGTGGTCTCGCAGAAGGCTGTGCGCGAGTTCCTGCGAGACTACAACCGCCGGAACCGCACGACGATCCTCCTCACCAGCCACTACATGGCCGACATTTCCCAGCTCTGCGAGCGGGTGATCGTCATCGACCACGGGAAGAAGATCTACGACGGCGACCTCGACCGCATCGCCGGCGCCGGCGCCGGTCACCGCATCATCAAGTTCAAGCCGCGCGCCGACAGCGGCAACGTGTTCGGACCCGGCTGGCGGCCGGCCCACGGCACCGCCACCGTGAGCGAGGAGGGCGAGGTGACGCTGCACGTGCCCAGCGAGCACGTGACCGCGGTGTTCCAGCAGATCCTCCACCAGGGCCCGGTGGACGACATCACGATCCAGGACGTCCCGCTCGAGGACATCATCAGCGAACTCTTCTCGCGGAAGAGCTAGGGCCGCCCCGCCGGCTCAGCCGGTCCGCAGCTGCAGGCCGCGGATGCCGTCGCAACCGGGGAGCTGGCGCAGCTTCGCCAGGATCGCGGTGCGGTGGAGGAAGAGCTCGTTGCGGACCACCGCGTGGGAGACGAGCACCACGAGCTGCTGGCGCTCGACGACCAGCGGGTGCGAATAGGTCGCGTTGGCGGCGCCGACCAGTTCCGGCCACTTGTCGCGGATGCTGTGCTCGAGCGAGTCGTGGCTGATGCGGTACTTGACCAGCAGCGCGTCGACGAGCGAGGCGAGGTCCACGGTCTTGCGCCGCTTCGACCGGCCCGGGTCCTCGGGCAGCTCGCGGAAGCCGGCGATCAGGTTCTCGATCGCGCGGGAGAATTCCTTGGGCTCGTCGGGGGACACGACGAGGAGTAACAAGGATCAGGTGACAAGTGACAAGAGGTGTTTGCCCCGCACCCGGTACTTGGCACTTGGTCCTTGGTACCTGGCCGCGGGCCGACCGCGCCGCGGCCGGCCGGGGGTAGAGCGCCATGTTAAGCGCGTTGGGCACGTATAGCGCGGCGTGGGGGCCCCG
>CAYMSE010000138.1:0-6333 GCA_964392935.1 uncultured Oleiharenicola sp. | reverse complement strand
TCGGCGACCTTGAGGTGGACATGGCCGATGCGGACGCCGGCGGCGATGGGGGGAAGGGAAGTCGCCATGGTTCAGGCGCGGGCCGCGGCGTAGAGCCGGTCCAGCAGTTCGATGTTGCGCAGGGTTTCCTCCGCCGTGAGCAGCGGCGGGCGGCCCAGCAGGATGGCGTCGGCGAAGTCCTCGACCTGCCGGCGGTAGCGGTCGCTCTCGGGCACGGGGAGCTCGCGCTTCTCGTCGCCGGTCGTGAGCAGCATCGGGCCGGCGTTGCCGAGGAAGGTGAGCGAGATTTCCAGCGTGCCCTTGGTTCCGACGATCTCGGAGCTCATCCGGAAGTGCGCGTTGAAGCCGCAGCTGAGGGTGGCGATCACGCCGCCGGGGTAGCGGAGCACGGCGGAGAAAAGCTCGTCGACGCCGTTGACGTCGACGCTTTGCGCGCGCACCGCTTCCGGTCGCGGCCCGGCGCCCGGCGCACTGCCGGTGATCGTGTCCATCACCAGCCCGGTGAAATTCAGCGGGTAGCAGCCGACGTCGTAGAGCGAGCCGCCGCCGAGATCGGCTGCACGGCGGACGTCGCCGTCGCGGTTCAGCAGGAAGCGGAACTGCGACTGGATGTACTTGATCTCGCCGAGGACGCCGCTGCGGAGCACCTCCACCACCTGGCGCGTGCGGTCCGAGTAGCGATACATGAACGCCTCCATGAATTGCACCCCGTGGGCGCGGCAGGCGGCGATCATCTCCCGGGCCTCGGCCGCGTTCAGCGCGACCGGTTTCTCGCAGAGCACGTGCTTGCCGCGCTCGGCCGCGCGGATCGTCCATTCCTTGTGCAGGGAGTTGGGCAGGGGATTGTAGATGGCGTCGACCGACGGGTCGGCGAGGAGCGCCTCATAGCTGGCGTGCAGCTGCAGCGCCGGATGCGCCGCCCGGGCCTCCGCGAGCTTGGCGGCGCTGCGCGAGGCAAGCGCATGGAAGACCCCGTTGCGCGACCCGGCGATGGCCGGGACCAGCTGCGTGCGGGCGATGCGCGCCCAGCCCAGGACGCCCCAGCGGATTCTAGGTTGCATGGCCGCGGACCGTAGCGTGCCGCAGCCAAATGGCAACCAGCCGCAATCATCCGGAAGTTTGTCATATAATGTATGACAAACCTCCCCCCGGACGAGCGGATCGCCGGGCGATGGTTGGGATTGAAGTTCCGGCGGGGTGTGCCGATGAGCGGGCGTCCGCGTTGACGTGCGAACCACGTCGACCCGCCCAAAACGCCGTCCGGCGGTCGGCTTCCCCGCGACCAATCGACCTTGGTTTGATCCTCGCGGCCGGAACGACGACCCCGGACGAGCGATGGGGCGGCGCCGGTGGCGGCGAGAAATGTCTTGGTTTGCCCCGGGCGGGACCTACCGTCGCGCGTTCCCATGGCCACGCTGCTCACCCTCCTCGACGTCACCCTCCACTTTGGCGGACCCGCCATCCTGGAAAAGGTGAACTTCCAGGTGGATCCGGGCGAGCGCGTGTGCCTGGTCGGCCGCAACGGTGCGGGCAAGTCCACCCTGATGAAGGTCATGGTGGGCGAGATGAAGCCCGACACCGGCGACGTGTACCGCCCGGCCAACGCGGTTTACCGCCGCCTCACGCAGGAAGTGCCGGTGGAGCTGGCCGGCAACGTGCACGACATCGTGGCGGCGGGCCTGCGGCCGAACGACGACCACCACGAGGAGGAGTGGGAGCGGGATGTGCGGGTCGAGGACCTCATCGCCGCCACCGGGCTGAAACCCGGCCACGAATTCGCGGCGCTGTCCGGCGGGCTCAAGCGCCGGGCGCTGCTGGCCCGGGCGCTGGCGGGCCAGCCCGACCTGCTGCTGCTCGACGAGCCGACCAACCACCTCGACCTCGAGTCGATCCTTTGGCTCGAGGAGTTCCTGCTGGAGAAGCAGCCCACGCTGTTCTTCGTGACGCACGACCGCGCCTTCCTGCGCCGCATCGCCACGCGCATCGTCGAACTCGACCGCGGCCGGCTTGCGGGTTGGGCCTGCGACTACGACACTTACCTCCTGCGCAAGCAGGAGGTGCTCGAGGCCGAGGAGAAGCAGCGCGCCGCCTTCGACAAGAAGCTGGCGCAGGAGGAGGAGTGGATCCGCCGCGGGGTGAAGGCCCAGCGCTCGCGCGCCACCGCGCGCATCAACGCCCTCAAGGCCATGCGCGCCGAGGCCCGCGCGCGCCGCGAGCGGGTCGGCCAGGCCAACCTCAAGCTGGCCGAGGCCGACCGCACCGGCGTGAAGGTCATCGAGGCGGAGAACGTCAGCTACGCCTGGGGCGACGGCCGGCCGGTCATCCGCGATTTCGACCTCGTCATCCGGCGCGGCGAGAAGATCGGCATCCTCGGCCCCAACGGCGCGGGCAAGACCACCCTCATCAAGCTGCTGCTCGGCCAGCTGGCACCGACGCGGGGCGTCGTGAAGCACGGCACCAACCTCGAGGTCGTGTACTTCGACCAGCTGCGGGCGCAGATCGACGACGACAAGTCGGTGGCCGACAACATCGCGAACGGCAACCCGACGGTGACGATCGAGGGCCGCACGCGGAACGTCATCAGCTATCTGCAGGACTTCCTGTTCGAGCCGGCGCGCGCCCGCACCCCGGCGAAGGTGCTGTCGGGCGGCGAACGCAACCGCCTGCTGCTGGCGCGGCTCTTCACCAAGCCGGCCAACGTGCTCGTGCTCGACGAGCCGACCAACGACCTCGACGCCGAGACGCTCGACCTGCTCGAGGACCTGCTCGTGGAGTTCCAGGGCACGCTGCTGCTGGTGAGCCACGACCGGGCGTTTCTCGACGAGGTGGTGACGAGCACGCTGGTCTTCGAAGGCGACGGCCGCATCGGCGACTACGTGGGCGGCTACACCGACTGGCAGCAGGAGAAGGCCAAGCAGGCGGGGCGAAAGTCCGTAGCCGCGGTCGCCGACCCCGGTCCCACGTCCGCCAAGGCGCCGGGGTCGCCGAACCCGGCTACAGCGTCGAAGCCGACCCGGAAGCTCACCAACAAGGAACGCACCGAGCTCGCGGCGCTGCCGGCGCGGATCGAGGCCTTGGAGAAGGAGCAGGTGGAGCTCACGGCGAAGCTGTCGGACCCGACCTTCTACAAATCCCAGGGCGCGCAATTCGCGCAGGTGAAGGCGCGGCTCGAGACGGTCGAGCGCGAGCACGCAACGGCGTTCGCCCGCTGGGAGGAGCTGGAAGGCAACGCCTGACGCGCGTCGTAGCGACACCTGGAGGGCCCAGCTCCCGCTGGGCCGGCTTCGTGTCCCGTCAAGCCGGGTACTCCTTCGCGAGCCTCTTCTTGTGCAGCGCCACGATTTCCGCGCTGATCTCCTCCATGATCTCCTCGTGGTACCGGCGGTAGGTTTTCCACTCGGTGAACTGCCTGGGCGTGAGTCCGTCGCGCTTCATCTTCGCCTTGTAGCGGGAGGCGAGCAGCAGTGGCAGCTCATGGGGATCGGCGACGAATTGACCGACCGATGGAACGTCCAAAATCACTTCCGCGTTGGAAACTTCGGGGTAACGTCCCGTGGTCTGCATCGAATCGCTGGTGTGGTTCGCCTTGAGCCGGTACCGGCTGCCGTCAGGGAGATGAGCGAGATCCCAGAGCTCGAACATCCCTCGCGGATCGGACACATACCCGCTCATGCCGCCATCCGGTTGGGCGGAGAGTCCGATCAGGTTCCGAAACGCCACCTGATCCACCGGGTAGTCGACCAGCGCGACGGCGAGCGCCAGTCGCTTGATCTCCGCGGGGGGCAGATCGAGGCCGGGACCGGCGGTCAGAATGCTTCCGGCACCAAGGCCGAACAGCACGAACAGGAGGCGGGCACAACGCGTCATGGGAATTTGCGGGGACCGTGTGGCCCTCAGAGCCCCGACAGCCATGCATCCAACAGGTTGACCGAACCAGTGCAAGGTTCCGGATCGAATCGATGCCCGCTCGGGTCATAAGCCGCGCTCTGCGGGGGGAGCGAAGTCGCCCAACCGGAGCCTCGCCGTCGGGTGACGCTCAGTCGTGCCGGAGCTGGATGTCCGCGACGAGGCGGTGGCCGGCGCAGTTGAAATGGAACGTGTGGCGCTCCGCGTTCTTCAGGCCCGAGACCGCGAGGTGGTCGCCGCGGACGATCGTGGGCAGCGTGAGCTTGCAGGGAAAACCGACGTTGCAGAGGGCATTCTTGAATCCGCCCACGGTCATGTTGGTGATCTCGCCGATCACGTCGCGGACCGCCTCGTCGCCGCTCATCTCCACCTCGGCGGTGCTCATGCCGAGCACGCGCGCGGCCGCGTCCTGGGCAAAATCGTCCGGGATGCACAGGTACACGATGCCGTCGATGGCCCCGACGAAACCGACGCTGCCGAACACGTGCGGCCGTTCGCGGAAGCCGTCATAGGCGGTGCCGGCGCTCTTCTCCACGAAGTCGGCGTCGCGCTTGAGCATGGTCGTGCACACGCTCTTGACGGCACGGATGATGGATTCCTGGACCAGGGTATCCGGGATGGGCGGAGTGGCGGTGGCCATGCGTGGTGAGGGGACCGGGGTTAAATCGGCCGGATCCCGCCATGGTTGAGTGCTTTCTGCGGGGCCGGGCCCACGAAGCGTTCTTGCCGGCCCGCGCCAACCCGCTAGCCATGCCGCATGTCCTTCGCTCGAACGGTTGCCCTTTCCGGCCTCCTCCTGTCGCTGGTCGGTTCGACCCGGGCGCTGGGGAGTGACACCATGACCCTCCTGACCCCGTCTGATCCGCGATATCGCTATGAAGGCCGCATCGATTTTACCCGCCCCGCCGAACCGGTGCTGATCTGGTCCGGTACCCGGGCGAGCCTGGATTTCGCCGGCGAGCGCCTGGCGCTGGTTTTCAGTCCCCGGGAGGGGCAGTCCGTCTTCGATGTCACGATCGACCAAGTCACGGAGATCGTGGACGTCCGGGCCGGCGGCCCCGGTCCGCTGCGCTTCGCCTGGCCGCATCCGCTCGGGCCGGGGCGGCATCACCTGGATATCTTCAAGCGCAGCGAGGCGGCGAAGGGCCAGGCGGCGTTTCTCGGCGCCGCGCTCGTTCCGGACGCGCCGGCCTTTGCGCCGGCGCCGCCGACCTACCGGGCGAAGTTCGAGTTCTTCGGCGATTCCATCACGGCGGGTGCCTGCAACGAGGACGGCGCCGAGGACCAGTGGAACGATTTCCGCACGCACAACCACGCGCAGAGCTACGCCTGCCTGACGTCGCGCGCCCTCGGGGCCGAGCACCGCGCGATGGCGTACAGTGGCATGGGCATCTCGATCGGGTGGGAGGAGGTGAAGGCCGACCAGATTTGGAATGCGCTGTATCCGCGGCCGGACAGCCCGCGCGTCGATCCAACGGCGTGGCAGCCGGACGTGGCCTTCGTCAACCTGGGCGAGAACGACACCTCCTTCACCGAACAGCACGGGATGCCTTTCCCGCCGGATTTCACGCGGCGGTACGTGGCGCTCGTGCGGGAAATCCGCGGCGCCTACCCCCGGGCGCAGATCGTCCTGCTGCGCGGTGGCATGGGCGGCGGGGCGAAGGACCCGCGCTACGCGACCGCGTGGGACGCGGCCGTGCGCGAGCTGGAGGCGGGCGACGTCCGGGTGACGCACTACGTGTTTCGTCACTGGTCGAAACTCCACCCGCGCGTCAGCGACCACCACGCGATGGCGGACGAGTTGACGGCGTGGCTGAAGCGGCAACCTTTCCTCGCCGCTCCTCCCTCCCGCTGACCACGACGTCGCGCAGGCACGAAGTTAGACCGGAATCCGGTTTGGCCTCCGTGCGCGCCGTGTCTTCGTGGTGCCACCCCCCAACCCCATGAAGTTCCGTCACTGCCTGCTGTTCTCCGCCCTGGCCCTGCCTTTGCTCGCCGCCGACGCGCCGGCGCGCAAACTGGGCGACTATCCGCTCACCGCCGACTCGCTGCCGCAGCCCGGCGTGCCGAAGGGCCGCCTCGAGGGCCCGTTCGAGTGGAACAGCAAGATCATCGGCGGCACCGTGCGCCGCTACTGGATCTACGTGCCGGCCCAGTACACGGGCGAGAAACCCGCCGCGCTGCTCGTGTTCCAGGACGGCCAGCGCGCCCTCAATCCCACCGGCCCGCTGCGGGTCGACCAGGTTCTGGAGAACCTCATCGCGAAAAAGGACATCCCCGTGACGATCGGCCTGTTCATCACGCCGGGCAACCTGAGCGACCACTACCCGGACAATCTCGGCACGGGGAATCCGAATCACCGCGCCGAAGAGTACGACGCCTTGAGCGACCAGTATGCGCGCATGCTGATTGAGGAGCTGATTCCCG
>CAYMSE010000137.1:0-5248 GCA_964392935.1 uncultured Oleiharenicola sp. | reverse complement strand
GCTTGAATTCCTTCGGGCGGACCGCGCGGTTCATGTGGGTGCCGACGAATTCGTGGTATTCGAGGCGGCCGCGGTCGCCGTTGAAGGAGACGCGCATGCCCTCGCGCGAGCTGTAGCAGACCAGGGAATAGGTCAGGACCTCGCCGGTGCGGTAGCGCACGTTGAGCGACATCTGGTCGGGGATGTCGATGCCGTCGCGAAACACGTTTTCGTCGCGGATGTAGCCGGAGTCCGCCTCGCCGGCGCGGTAGAGGTCGCGGAACGGCTGGCTGGCGTCGAGGTCGAGGCGGAACGGGTCGCCCTCGCTTTCGGGGTGGCCGGTGTAGCGCGGATAGCGGGTGAATTTCCCGTCGCCGCGGGCCTCGGCGTTCTTCCGGCCGTAAAACACCAGGTCGCCGTACGCGAAGACCTGCTGCGGGATGGCGTCGAGCCACCAGTTCACGAGGTCGAAATGGTGGGTGCTCTTGTGCACGAGGAGCGTGCCGGAGTTGGCGGCCGTGGCGTGCCAGCGGCGGAAGTAGTCGGCGCCGTGGTTGGTGTCGAGGAGGTACTCGAGCGTGACGGAATGGACGCGCCCGATCGTGCCCGCGGCGAGCAGTTCCTTGACCCGGGTGCGGAACGGCGCCCAGCGGTAGTTGAACGCGACGCGCACCTGCCGGCCCGTCGCCGCCACCGCGTCGAGGATGGCCCGGCACTTCGCGGCGTCGGTCGTCATCGGCTTCTCCGTGATCACGTCGCAGCCGGCGTGCAGCGCGCGCACGATGTAGTCATGGTGCGTGGCGTCGACCGAGCAGACGAAGACCTTGTCGACCTGTTGCTCGCGCAGCATGGCATCGAATCGGGCCGCCGGGTAGGTGGGGACCGCATGGTACCCGATCTCGCCGGTGAGAAGCCGGTTGTAGTAGGCCATGCGGGCGGCGCTGAGGTCACAGAGGCCGACCAACTCGTTGTGGTCGCGGTAGGTCGTCGCGAGGGGTTCGACGAAGGAGAGGGCGCGACCACCGGTCCCGACGAAGGCAAAGCGCGTCTTGCTCATGCGAAGGGCCGGAGCCTAGGCCGCCGGGCGGGCTGGTCAAACGGGCAATAGGCGCAGCTTATCGGACGGTCCGCGCATATTTTGCGGTGGCGCCGGTTTACTCCGCGGCCGACCTGCGCATCGTGCCGACCGTACCCCCCAACCCCCATGCGCCTCCCTGCCGTCCTGGTCCTGACCCTGTCCCTCCCCGTGCTGCGCGCCGCCACGGCCGATGCCGCCGCCGAGCCGCCCCGCGAGTGGATCGATCCCGACACGGGGCACCGCGTCGTGCGCCTGTCGGACGAACCCGGCACCGCCAGCCTCTACTTCCACCAGAACGCCTATTCGCCCGACGGGAAGAAACTCGTGGTCACGACCCCGCACGGCATCGCCACCATCGAGCTGGCCACGCGCCACATCGAACCGGTGGTCGAGGGCAACGTGCGGGTCATCGTGGTCGGGCGCAGGACGGGCGACGTGTATTATTCCAAGCGCGAGGCCGACGGGAACTGGATCTACGCCACGAATCTCGCTTCCAAGCAGACCCGGAAGATCGGCCTGGTCCCGCGGGGCGGCGTGTCGTCGCTCAATGCGGACGAGACGCTCCTGCTCGGGACGTACGCGGAAGTGGAGGAGCCGTTCGGGCCGCGCGCCCGCGAGAATGCGCCGGCGGCCCCCGGCGGCGCCACGAGCGCCTCGGGCCAGCCCGCCGGCGGCGGGGCGAACCCGACCTTCCAGGCCGACTATCGGCGCGCGCGGGCGGATGGCGCGCCGACCACCTTTGCCGAGTCGAAGGAGCTCAGCCTGCACGACACGCTGGCGAAGATCCGCGGGCAGCCCCCGCGGTCGCTGTTCACCTTCAACACCGCGACCGGCGAGGTGAAGGTGATCCACCGCGAGAGCGAATGGATCAACCACCTCCAGTTCTCCCCGACCGACCCGCAGCAGATCATGTTCTGCCACGAGGGCCCGTGGCACGAGGTCGACCGGCTGTGGACGATCCGCGCGGACGGCACCGGCCTGACCAAGATGCACACGCGCACGATGAACATGGAGATCTGGGGCCACGAGTTCTTCAGCGGCGACGGCCACTCGATCTGGTACGACCTGCAGACGCCGCGCGGCGAGGTGTTCTGGATCGGGGGCGTCGAGCTGGCGACCGGCCGCCGCACGTGGTACGCACTCGACCGCAACGAGTGGTCGGTGCACTTCAACGTCTCGCCCGACGGCACGCTGTTCGCGGGTGACGGCGGCGACAGCGAGATGGTCGCGCACGCCCCCGACGGGAAGTGGATCTACTTGTTTCGGCCGCGGGACGTCCCGGACGTCGCCGGCCTCAAGGCGCCGAACTCCGCGAACCTGATCCACGCCGGCCGGTTCGTCGCCGAGCGCCTGGTGAACATGGCGAAGCACAACTACCGCCTGGAGCCCAACGTGACGTTCACGCCCGACCAGAAGTGGATCGTCTTCCGCTCGAACATGCACGGCGGCACGCAGGTCTACGCGGTGGAGATCGCGAAGGCGAAGTGAGGAGCCTCACTCCGGGTGGGTGCTCGCGCTGAGCGCACCCGGTGGAGCGGGCCGACCTTCAGTCCGCCACGCGCCACGGGAACGCCCTGGGGTCTGGTCGTTCCACCGCAGCACGCACGTCAGTTGCCCCGGGGCGGCGTGTCGCTGCGCAGCGGGCTGGCGGGCAGGGCGAAGGTCGCCGGGTCGTCGGGGTGGGCGGGATCGAAGCCGCGGAAGCCCGGGGCGAGGGCGGAGGCGAGCGGGAGCCGCGCGTCGCGGATGCCCTGGGCCACGCACTGGGCGAGCTCGTAGGCGCCGTAGTTGTCGTGGTGGGTGGGGTCCTTCCCGCCGTTGCTGAACGCCCGCGGGGCGCGGCCGGGCCCGAGCGCCTCGTAGAAGCGCGCGCTCAGCTCCGCGAGGTCGATCAGCGCCACGTGCTCGGCGGCGGCGACATCGCGCACGGCCTGCGGATAGTCGCCATGGGAGTTCCGGATGCGGCCCTGCGCATCGAAGGTGCGGCGCTGCACGGACGTGACCAGGACCGGCGTGGCGCCGCGCAGCCGCGCCTCGGCGATGAACGCGCGCAGATACGCGGAGTACGTGGTGTGCGCCTCGGCGTAGGTCTGCGGCCATTGCTGCTTCTGGTCGTTGTGGCCGAACTGCACGAACAGCCAGTCCCCGGCTTGCAACTCGCTCAGGATCTTCGCGAGGCGCAGGCTGCTGAGGAAGGACTTGAGCGTCTCGCCCGACTCCGCGTGGTTGGCGACGGCGACGCCGGGCAGGAAGCGGGGCAGCATCTGGCCCCAGCTGGCGCCCGGCTCGCCCGGCTGGTCGGTGACGGTCGAGTCGCCGGCCAGGTAGACGACCGGCACGCTCGCGGGCTCGACGGTGAGGGAGGCGACAAGCGGGGCGGGGCCGTTGAACTCCAGCGTCAGCTTGTCGTCCCAGCGCAGCAGTCCCGTCTCCCGTTCGTTCAGCACCACGGCGTTGCCGCCCGGGGCGTTCTTCTCCGGCGGCGGCAGTCGCGGCGTGCGGACGTTGACGAGGAAGGTGCGCGTGGCGAACTCGCCCGCCGCGGCCGTCGCGTGCTCGAGCATCAGCTGGCGGCACTCCGCCTTGACGGTGAGGTCGGCGGCGCGACGGGCGTCGCCCAGGCGCACAGTCACGCGGTACGTGCCCTCCGGCACGGCGACGGAGAAGAAGTACGGCCGGCCCTCCGCGGTCGGGCGCGTGCCGAGATCGAATCCGTGGCCGCGCGCGGGAGTGTAGGTCGTTTCCGTGGCGAACTCGTAGGTGCGGGGGCCCTCCGCGCCCAGCGCGCCGGCGGCGAGCAGGCCGAGGGTCGCGCGGAACCAGTGCGCGGGATTCATGGCGTGGCGCCCAAGAAACCGCGGCCGGCGAGCCATTCGCGCAGGCGCTCGGGCCAGGCCGCGACCGGCAGTCGGGCGTTCGAGGCGCGGAGGCCGAAGCCGTGGCCGATGCCGGCATAGATGTGCAGTTCGGCCGGCGCGCCGGCCAACTGGAACCGCAGGTAAACCTCCGCGAGGCCCCGGGCGATGTCGGGCCGGTCGTCCGCGCCGCAGAGCAGGAACGCCGGCGGCGCCTCCTTCGTGGGGACGATCGCCTTGGTGTTTCCGGGGTAGATCAACGCCTGGAACGCAGGCCGGGCGTCGAGCCGCTCGAGCGGATCGGGGGCGGTCGCCGCGTGGTCCGCGGGCGCCGCGGCGGCGAGGGCGGCGAGTTCGCCGCCGGCGGAGAATCCCATGATGCCCACGCGCGCCGGGTCGAGGCGCCACTCCGCGGCGCGGGCCCGCATCATCCGCAGGGCGCGGCGGGCGTCGGCGAGCGACTCGACCTCGACGCGGTACGTGGAGCCGGGTTCGCGGGCGAGCCGGTACTTGAGCACAGCGGCGGCGATGCCGTGCGCCGCCAGCCATTCCGCCACGGCATAGCCCTCATGGTCCATCCACAGTTCGCGGTGTCCGCCGCCCGGACACACGACGACGGCCGCCCCGGTGGCGGCCTCCGGCGCCGGCAGGTACACGGTCAGCGACGGCTGCCGGATGTGCGAGACGACATGCTCGCCCTGTGCGGTCACACGCACCTGTTCCGGGGTCGCGGCGGGAGCGGCGTCCGGCCAGAGTGGCAGCACGAGCGGCCCGGCGGCGGTGAGCGTGGTGACCGTTGCGAGCAGGGCGGCGAGCAGGTGGCGTGGTTTCATGGGAATCAGAACCGCGTGCCGGGGGGAGAGAACAGCACGCCGCCGCCGCTGAGGTGGGCCTGGGCGCCGGGTCCGCGGCGCAGGGCGATCATCTCGGCGCCGGCGAGCAGCACCGGGCCGTAGCCGTGGGCGGCATGCACGCTGGTCGGACGGAAATAGTAGAAGGCGGGATCGAAGCCCATGCCCGTGCCGACGCACGTGCCCTCGACCTGGCCCTGCGCGTTGACCTTCTGCGTGACGGCGTTCCACCCGAGGGAAACCGCCGGGCCGTAGGCGGCCGCGTCGATCCACCCGCGGTTGATGCCGCGCGCCAGGGCGTAGACGTACATCGCGGACGCGGACGTCTCGAGGTAAGAGTCTGGGCGGTCGAGCAGCTGGTGCCAGAGGCCGGCGCTGGATTGGCGCGCGACGAGGCCGGCGGCGTGCGCGCGGAATTGCGCGAGCACTGCCGGACGCCCGGGATGGTCGGCCGGCAGCTCGGAGAGCAGCTCGGCCATCGCGAC
>CAYMSE010000136.1:0-5671 GCA_964392935.1 uncultured Oleiharenicola sp. | reverse complement strand
GGACCCGGCCGGCAGCGCGGGCCCGAGCGGCGTGGGCGCCACCGCGGCGTTGAGCAGTTCGGCCTCGCCGACCTCCACCGCGCTGAGCTGGATGAGGCTGTTCAGCGAGCTGAAGTGCTTGGTCCACTCGAAATCGCCGCTGTGGTTGCCGACGACCTGGTTGAAGAGCTGCTTCTTCTCGCCCTTCAGCGCCTGGATGCGCTCCTCGATCGTGCCGGCGGTGATCATGCGGTAGACGAACACGGTGTTCGTCTGGCCGATGCGGTGCACGCGGTCGATGGCCTGGTCCTCGACCGCCGGGTTCCACCACGGGTCGAGCAGGAAGACGTAGTCCGCCGCGTGCAGCGTGATGCCGGTGCCCGCGGCCTTGAGGCTGACGAGCATCGCCGCCGCGCCGGGGGCCGTCTGGAAGTCGCGCACCGGCTTCTGCCGGTCGACCGTCATGCCGGTGATCTCGTAGCGGGGCAGGTCCGGGTAGAACGACTCGAGCGCCGTGCGCACGCGGTCGAGCAGCGTGACGAACTGCGAGAAGATGACGACCTTGTGGCCGCTGGCCACGACCTCCTGGAGCTTCTCGATGAGGAGCTGCAGCTTGCCGCTGTCGGTCAGCGGCGAGTTGAGCCACGGCAGCAGGTCCGGGTCGCAGCACACCTGGCGGAGGCGCGTGAGCAGGGCGAGGAAGCCGAAGGATTTCTCGCGCAGCGCCAGGCCGATGTCCTCGCCGAGGCGCGCCAGGCCCTCGGTGCAGATCCGCGCGTACTCGGCGCGCTGCACCTCCGTGAGCGGGCAAAGCAGGTCCATCTCGACCTTGGGCGGCAGCTCCGTGGCCACCTCGTTCTTGGTGCGGCGCAGGATGAACGGGGCGACCTGCTGGCGCAGGCGGTGCATCGTGCCGTCGCGGTCCTGCACGAGCGCGGACTCGAAGCCGGTCCGGGACCCGAGCAGGCCGGGCAGGAGGTAGCGGAAGATGGACCACAGGTCGAGCTGCCGGTTCTCCAGCGGCGTGCCGGTCATCACCAGGCGGTGCTCGGCCCGCAGCGCGAAGCAGGCCTGCGTGACCTTGGCGTCGGGGTTCTTGATGAACTGGCCCTCGTCCAGGATCGCGTAGCCGAACTCCGTCGTGTCCAGCAGGGCCCGGTGCTTGCGCAGCTGCGTGTAGCTCGCCAGCCAGATGCAGGGCGACTTGTTCGCCTTGAAATCGTTGCCGGACTTCAGCGTGTCGATCTTCGCATCCGGATAAAACCGCGCGATCTCCTCGCGCCACACCGGCACCACGCTCGCGGGGCACACGACGATGTGCCGCTTGCGGACCATCGGCCGGGCCCGGAGCAGCGCGATGACCTGCGCGGTCTTGCCCAGCCCCATCTCGTCGGCCAGCAGGCCGTGGCAGCCGGTCTCGCAGAGGTGGTGCATCCACTCGACGCCGCGCCGCTGGTAGTTGCGGAGGAAGTCGGGCAGCTCCGGCGGCGTCGCCGGCGGGGTGATGACCTTCTGGCGCCAGCTGTCGATGTCGGCCCCGAGCGTCACCTTGATCCGCTGGTCGTTGAACAGGGAGAAAATGAGATACGGGGGAATCTGGCCGTCGACCTGCGTCTCCTCGAGGTTGCGCTTCCACTGCTGGTAGCTTTCCCACTTCTCCGGCGTCATCGTGACGATGCCGAGGTCCGGCAGGAGCATCGGCGTGCGGCCGTGCTTCAGCAGCGCCGCCGCCTGCTCGTCGGTCAGGAGCTTTTCGCCGGCGCGGAAGATCCAGCGCAGGTCGAGGCCGCCGTCCGCGCCCGGCCGGCGGTTGGCCACGGCCTCGATCTCGATGGCCCGCGCGCCCTGCTTGATGTTGTCGACCTTGGCGTCGAGCTCGATCGCGAACTGCTTCTTCCAGTGCGGCAGCAGGTCGCGCAGGAACCCGGGGATGTCCGCCAGCGCGTCGAGCGCGTAGGCGTGCGTCGTCTGGTTGTAGCGGAAGTGGGCCTTGCGCGCGTACGTGGCCAGCGCGATCAGCTTCGCGCGCTCCGACGCGGTCGGGTGGTGCGCGGTGTTGCCGAGCGCCGGGATCCGGCTGCGGCCGCTCTTCCAGTACGCGAGGAAGACGAGCCCTTCCGCATTCGTCGTGAAACTCAGGAGCAGGTCGCGCGCGGCCTGGTTGGCGTCGGCCTTGGCGCCACCGGCGGCGCCGTTGCCCACGGCCGCAGCGGTGGCGGCGTGCGCCCCGTTGCCATGGCCGTTGCTCGCATGGCCGTTCGCGTCGTTGCCATTGCTGCCGTTGCCGTTCGCGCCCGCGCGCGATTTCGGCATGCCCGGCAGCAGGGCGTTGATTTCGTCGACCAGCAGCTCCTCGATCTCGTGCAGGCCCGCGACGGCGATCGCGTTGGCCAGCAAGGCGTCGGTGGAAGACGAGCGGACCCGGATGCTCTCCCCTTCCCATTCGATGACGGCGTACTCCTCCTTCTTGTCCACCCGCCGGTGGATGATCGCATCCTGCGCCCCCAGCTCGACTTCCCGGATTTCGCTGTCCCGGTACATCGCGTGGCCGCGCTCCACGTGGGAGGCGTCAAACTGGCCCTCCCATTCGATTTCCATGCGGCTGAACCAGAACTCCAGGGATTGGGGAGTGTAGATGCGCTTTGGTCCGTGGGATTGCATCAAACTAAAAGAGCGACGTTAGAAAGTCCGCTCGCTGGCGCGCAACACCTATTTGCCTGATTTTCCGGTCACGAACCGCCCCCGCGTAAGCCCATTATCCTCATGGCCCCGCGCCGGGCGGCCGACAACCGCTGCGCGGGAGCGGCCGGTTTTACCGGTTTGTCACCGCTCCGCCACCCGATCTTCACACGGGAGTGCGACGCTCGACACACGCTCGACGGACGGCTTGTCCCCCGGCCGGGCGCCCTGATTGCACCTTGCCCTCGTAACCGAAACCTACGCTCCCGAAATCAACGGCGTCGCCATGACGCTCGGCCGGCTCGTTGACGGCCTCGCCCGCCGCGGGCACCGCCTCACGGTCATCCGCCCCCGCCAGCGGCACGAATCGCCGCGGTTCAGCGTCACGCATCGCGTGGCCTGCCGGCAGGTGCGCCTCCCCGGCATCCCCCTCCCCGGTTATCCGCAGCTCCGCCTCGGGCTGCCCGCGGCCCGCCGGTTGCGCCAGCAATGGACATTGCAGCGCCCCGACCTCGTCCACGTCGCCACGGAGGGACCGCTTGGCGCCTCGGCGATCAGCACGGCGCGCGCGCTGGGCATCCCGGTGACCTCGAGCTTCCACACCAACTTCGACCAGTACACGCGCGACTACCGCATCGGCTGGCTCCGGCCGGTCGTCGCCGCGTGGCTGCGCCGCGTGCACAATCGCACGCTGCGCACCTTCGTCCCGACGCGCGACCTGCTCGCGCGGCTCGAGGCGGAGGGCTACCGCAACCTCCGGCTGCTCTCGCGTGGCGTGGACCGGGAGCTCTTCAACCCCGCGCGCCGCGACCCGACCCTGCGCGCGTCCTGGGGCGTCGAGCCGGACGGACTCGCCGTCCTGCACGTCGGCCGCCTCGCCGCGGAGAAGAACTACCCCCTGCTCTTCCGCGCCTTCGACGCCCTCCGGGCCGTGCAGCCCAAGGCTCGGCTCGTCATCGTCGGCGACGGCCCCCTGCTCGCCCATTTCCAGAAGCAACGTCCCGACGCCGTGTTCACCGGTTTCTACACGGGCGCCAACCTCGCCCGGCACTACGCATCCGGCGACCTCTACCTCCACACGAGCACCACGGAGACTTTCGGCAACGTCGTGACCGAGGCCCTGGGCAGCGGGCTCGCCGTCACCGCCTTCGACTACGCGGCGGCGCACGAATTCATCCGCGACGGCGAGAACGGCCTGCTCGCCGCCATCGGGGACGACGCCGCCTTCTGCGCGCAGGCCGCGCGCCTCGCCGCCGACGCCGCCCTGTGCGAACGGCTGCGCACCGCCGCGCCGCGCACCACCCAGGCGCTGTCCTGGGACACCATCGTCGACCGTTTCGCCGCCGATCTCCACGAGGCGGTGCTGGAGTTCCGCACCCCGGGCGGCTCGCCCGTGCCGCCGCCGGCCGCCCTCGGCATCCAACCCTCCGCCTCCCCTCTCCCATGAAACTGCACGTCCGCACCGTGATCCTCTCCGACATCCACCTCGGCACGCCGCACAGCAAGGCCGACGAGGTCACGCACTTCCTCAAGCACGTGCGCTGCGACCGCCTCATCCTCAATGGCGACATCATCGACGGGTGGCGCCTCCGGCGCGACGGCCGCTGGACCAAGGCGCACACGCGCTTCGTCCGCCGCGTGCTCACCCTCGTGCAGAAGCGCGACACCGAGGTCGTGTACCTGCGCGGCAACCACGACGATTTCCTCGCGCGGCTGCTGCCGATGCAGTTCGGGCGCATCCGCCTCGTGGAGGAATTCGTGCACGAGTCGCCGCACGGCCGCTACCTCGTGCTCCACGGCGACGTGTTCGACGGCGTGGTCAAGCACATGGTCTTCCTCGCGCACCTCGGCGACCTGGGCTACGCGCTCCTCCTGCGGCTGAACCGCGCCTACAACTGGTTTCGCCGCCTGCGGGGCAAGGAGTACTTCTCCCTCAGCCAGGCCATCAAGGCGCGCGTCAAGCAGGCCGTGAGCTTCGTCGGCAAGTTCGAGGACCAGGTCGCCGCCCTCGCCCGCAGCCGCGGCTGCACCGGCGTGATCTGCGGCCATATCCACACGCCTGCCGACAAGCGGATCGGCGACATCCACTACCTGAACTCCGGCGACTGGGTCGAATCGCTCACGGCGATCGTCGAGCACCACGACGGCCGCTTCGAGCTGGTCCGCTTCAAGGAATTCTGCGCGACGTTCCCGCTGGCGCACGGCGCGGCTGCCGATTCCGACGCCGACGACGCCCTTCCCCTCGCCGAGGCGCTGGCCGCGGTCAGCTGATCCGCCCGCGGCCGCCCATGCGCACCATCCTGATCCTCACCGCCGGGTACGGCGAGGGGCACAACAGCGCGGCGCGCGCGCTCAAGGCGGCGTTCGACGAGGCGCCCGGCGTGCGCGCTGAACTCGTCGACCTCTTCGCCCTCTGCGCCCCGCGGCTGAACCAGCTCTCGCGGCGCGGATACCTCAAGCTCATCAACACGGCCCCGCGCGTCTGGAGCGGCGTCTACCGCTGGCTCGACCGGTCGCCCCGCGCGCCGGCGCTGTTCCGCACCCTCTCCCGCCACCGCCGTCTGCTCGGGCGCCTCATCGCGGAAAAGTCGCCTGCGGCCGTCGTGTCGACCTACCCGGTCTACGGCTGGCTGCTCAACGCGCTGCGGCGCGAGGGCGGCGCGCCTTGTCCGCATTTCACGGTCATCACCGACGCGCTCACGATCAATTCCCTCTGGTACCGCACGCCCGCGGACGGCTGGTTCGTGACCGACGAGGATTCCGCCGCGCTGCTGCGCGAACGCGGGCTGCCGCCCGCGCGCGTGCACGTCAGCGGCTTCCCGGTCGCGCTCGCGTTCGCCGACCGCGCCGCCGGCCTGCAACCACCGGAACCCGCCGGTCCGGCCGCGCCGCGCCGCGTGCTGTTCATGATCAACTCCGGGCGGCGCGCCGCCCTGCCGGTCGCGCGGGAGCTGCTGCAACACGGCGACTGGCAGATCACCTTCACCGCCGGGCGCGACCGGGAGCTGCGGCA
>CAYMSE010000135.1:0-4659 GCA_964392935.1 uncultured Oleiharenicola sp. | reverse complement strand
ACCATCAGCCCGAAGGGAAAGCCGCCGGTGGCGCCGGCGCCGGGCGTCTCCGCCAACGAAGCCGGCTGGCCGCAGGCCGTGCCGAGGAGCGCAGCGAGTCGTGCCATCTCCGCCTCCAGCCGCGGCACATCCGCGGGCGCGAGTCCCTTCTGCGGACCGAACGTCGTCGTCGCGCCGCGCGGGCCGAGCAGCGGGTTCGTGACGTCGCAGGCGATGAAGAGCGGCGGCAGGGAGCGCCGGGCCGGTTCGATGCGCGCGATGCGGTGCCATTCGCCGGGCGTCGGCACGGCGACGACCTTGCCCGCCGCGGTGAGGAAGCGGCAGCCGAGGGCCGCCAGCGCACCGAGGCCGAGATCGTTCGTCGCGCTGCCCCCGACGCCCAGCAGGATCGCCTGCGCCTCGCGCGCCGCGTGCGCGATCAGTTCCCCCGTGCCGAAGGTCGTCGTGTGCCACGGATCGCGGCGATCGTGCGGCAGCAGTTCGATACCGCTGGCGGAGGCGAGGCCGATGACCCCGACCGGGCCGCGGGATTCGCCCAGCCAGGGCCGGGCTCCGGCGGGAAGGGTAGTCCCGGGCACCAGCGCAACCGCGGCGCGCACGCGCGATTCACGGGGTCCGGCGACCTCGACGGTTTCCATCCGGCCGTGGGCGCGGGCGCCGAGCGTCTCGGCGAAGCCCTCGCCGCCATCGGTGAGCGGACAGAGATCGAGCGTCCAGTCCGGGTGCTTCGCCTGCAGGGCGCGGGCGGCGACCTCACACGCCTCGCGCGCGGAGAGCGCGTCCTTGAATTTGTCGAAGGCGACGAGGCAGCGCATGGCGCCGCAAGTAACAAGGATCAGGTATCCAGTGCCAAGGCGGAAGCTCGCCGACCGCGCGGCGGCTGGTCCCCGGTCGTCGGCTACCTGGCGCCGGCGGCGGTCCGTCGCGCAGCGACGGCGACGGCCAGCGCCTCCAGCACCGGGACGGTCTCGGCGAAGGACAGGCAGGCGTCGGTGATGCTCTGGCCGTAGGTCAGCGGCCGGTCGGTCTCCTGTTTCTGTGCGCCGCCAACGAGGTGGCTCTCGAGCATGACGCCGATGATGGCGGACGAGCCGCCCGCGACCTGCGCGGCGACGTCGGCGGCGACGGTCGGTTGCTGGTCGGATTTCTTGCCACTGTTGCCGTGGCTGCAGTCCACGAGCACAACGGGGAGCGCGCCCGCCTGGCGGAGGAGGGTGACGGCCCTGGCCACGTGCCGGGCGTCGTGGTTGGGTCCGGTGTTGGTGCCGCCGCGGAGCACGAGGTGGCCCTCGGGATTGCCGGTGGTCGCGAGGACGGCGGGGGCGCCCTCGCGCGTGAGCGACGGGAAGCAGTGCGGATGCCGGGCGGAAACGATGGCGTCGACCGCGACCTGGAGGTCGCCGTCGGTGCGGTTCTTGAAGCCAACGGGCATCGAGAGGCCCGAGGCGAGTTCGCGGTGGACCTGGCTCTCGACGGTGCGTGCGCCGATCGCCGCCCACGAGACGAGGTCGGCGTAGTACTGGCCGAGCGTGGTGTCGAGGAACTCGGTGCCGATGGGCAGCCCGGCCGCGTTGATGTCGAGCATCAGCTTCCGCGCCAGCCGCAGGCCGGTGTTCACCTGGAAGCTGCCGTCGAGCTTCGGGTCGTTGATCAGGCCCTTCCAGCCCACGGTCGTGCGCGGTTTCTCGAAATAGACGCGCATCACCACCAGCAGGTCGCGCGCGAGCCGGTCGGCGACGGGTTTCAGGCGGCGCGCGTAGTCGAGCGCGGCGGCCGGGTCGTGGATGGAGCAGGGGCCGACGATGGCGACCAGGCGGTCGTCACGGCCCTGGAGCACGTCGCTGATGGCGCGACGGGCGCCTTGCACGAGCGCGGCGCCGGGTTCGGCCAGCGGCAGGTCCTCCTCGAGAATGGCCGGTGATAGGAGAGGGCGGGCGGTGCGGATGCGAAGATCGGAGGTCGGCGGGCGCATGCGGGAAAACGACAAGGGACGATGGACCCCAGATGATTGAGCCAGTCGCGGCCGGGCGCCGACACAAATCATCAACCGGGATTCATTAATCGTGAATTCCTCATGGCACCACGCCGGGGAACACCCCCGCCTGCACCGCGACCAGCACACCGACCAGCGCCGCAAGTGCCAGGCTGTGCCAGAATACCGTGCGGAGGATGCGACCCTCCTCGCCGTGCTGGCCCGTCGCGACACCGGCCACGACGATGCTCTGGGCGTCCACCATCTTGCCCATGACGCCGCCGGTGCTGTTGGCGGCGGCGGCGAGCACGGGCGGGATGCCGACCTGCAGGGCGGTCACCTGCTGGAGGTTGCCGAACAGGACATTCGACGCCGTGTCGCTGCCGGTCAGCGCGACCCCCAGCCAGCCGAGCAGCGGCGAGAAAAACGGGAAGAGCGCGCCGGTGCTGGCGAAGGCCAGGCCGAGGGTCGCGTCGAGTCCCGCGTAGCGCGAGGCGAACGCCAGCGCCAGCATCGTCGAGATGGTCAGCAGGGAGCGCCGCAGCCGCCAGAGCGTGAGCCCGTAGAGACGGGCGAGGGGCCACGGGCGCAGCCCGAGCAGGAATCCGGAAAGCAGGGCGGCCAGCAGCGGCGCGGTGCCGGTGGCGGTGAGCGGGTTCAGCGTGAAGATCGCATCCTCGGCCTTGAGCTTCGGCGCCAGCGGCGGCGCCTTCATCACGGCCTGGTGGAGCCAGGGAATCGGCAGCTTGGTTTCGGCCACGCCGGCCAGCAGGGCCTTGGTCGTCGGCAGCGCCCAGACGAACACGATCACCGTCAGGATGACCCAGGGCATCCAGGCCCGCGCCAGCACGGCGCCGTGCGGTGCCGCGTCGGCCGCCGTCGCCACGGCCGCGCCCTCGTGGTCGAACCGCCAGGTCGTCCGCGGGCGCCAAAACCGCAGCAGCACAAGCAGCGCGCCCATCGACGCCAGCGCGCTGGCCGTGTCCACGAGCCACGGGCCGTGGAAATTGCTCACGAGGAACTGCACCACCGCGAAGCTGAGTCCGCTCACCAGGCAGGCCGGCCAGACACCGAGCAGGCCGCGCCAGCCGGACAGCGTCGCCACGAGCCAGAACGGGATGAGCAGGCTGAAGCACGGCAGCTGGCGCCCGACCATCGCGCTGAGGTCCGCCAGCGGCAGCCCGGTGACCTGCGCGAGCGAGACGATCGGGATGCCGAGCGACCCGAACGCGACGGGCGCGGTGTTGCCGATGAGCGCGAGCGTGGCGGCCTGCAGCGGCCGGAAGCCGATGCCGATGAGCATGGCCGCGGAGATCGCGACCGGGGCGCCGAAGCCCGCGGCGCCCTCGATGAACGCCCCGAAGCTGTAGGCGATCAGCAGCGTCTGCAGGCGTCGGTCGGCGGAGAGGCGCGCGACGGAGCGGCGGACGATCTCAAACTGCCCGGTCTCAACCGTGACATGGTAGAGGAACACCACGTTCAGCACGATCCAGCCGATGGGCAGCAGGCCGTAGAGCGCGCCGTAGGCCGCGGCGGACAAGGCGAGCACCGGGGGCATGCGATAGACCAGAACGGCGGCGGCGAGCACCACGCCCAATCCGGCGAGCGCGGCCCAATGCGCGCGCACGTGGAAGAACGCCAACAAGCCGAGCAGCACGATGACCGGCGCGGCCGCGACAAGCGCGGAGGCCGGCAGGCTGTCCAGCAGCGGGGTGTAGTGTTGCGTCCAGGTCACTGGCCGTGGGGTGCCGGCAGCATGCGGGCGAATGGCGGCGGGGGAAGCGGCGATTTTTCCCGATCCGCGCTTACATATGAACAGGCACCTCCGAGCCCGAGTAACCCAATTGGTTACTCCCGTGCGGGGCGCCAAACCGGGCGCCGGGCCCGCCGCGGCGCGACTGGCTCGGCATGCGTGCCTCCGGCAAAGTACCCCATTAGGTTACTTGTGGTCCGGGCGGGGCGCGGGCGGGTTGCGGTGCGCGGGGAAGCCGGGCTGGCCGCCGGGGCGGGGAGAATCCGGTCTCGACGCGCCGGGGGCGCCGGGCACGTTCGTCGCCATGTTGTCGCTCTGCCAGCACGGGTATGAAGCGTTCCTCGAACGGGAGCTCGCCGCGGCGGGCTGCGCCGTCGCGGAGAAGGGTCCCGGCTGGGTGCTGGCGGCGGACCGCGCGGTGTCCGACTTGGCGTTCGCGCAGCTGGTCCTGCCCGCGACGCGCGAGCTCCGCGGCGAGTCAGTCAACGCCCTCGCGCAGCAGCTGGCGGACTATTTTCTAGAGAGCCTGCGCGGCGAGCGTGTCGAGGCGGCCTGGCCGTGCGTGTTCCTGGCCGTGCCGGAGCTCCCGGGGCTCGGGCGGCGCGCCTCCGGGGTGGAGAAGGCGTTTCTGGAACTGCTCCGCCGGAAACTCAACCGGGTGGCGAAGCTGGCGGTGCCCGGGCTGCCGCGCGGCGGGACGGATGTGCGCGGACTGTTCGTGTTCTTCGCCGACTTCGGGCGCGTGCTGGCCGGACGCGAGGCTGCGCTCGGCGGCCAGCGGCGCATGGCGGACGACGACGCAGCGCCGTCGCGCTCGTACCTGAAGGTCGAGGAAGCGTACGTCCTCCTTGGCGTCGAGCCGCGGGCGGGGGAGACGGTGGTCGACCTGGGCGCCGCGCCCGGCGGCTGGAGTTACAGCGCGGCGAAGCGCGGG
>CAYMSE010000134.1:0-6280 GCA_964392935.1 uncultured Oleiharenicola sp. | reverse complement strand
GGTCCGCGCCCGGGGCGCCGAGACGGCGGCCGCGGGTGCCGGCGGCGCGGGCAGCGCCTATGACAGCCGCCGGTACAAGTACGTCGAGCGGCTCGACTACGAGCGGCTGCGCGACTTCGTCGTCTACGTCGACCAGCCGTTCCCGGGCGTCACCTTCGCCCCGCCCGCCGAGCCGGCGATGATCAAGCAGAAGGACGCCATGTTCGTGCCGCACGTGCTGCCGATCCTCGTCGGCACGACCGTGCAGTGGCCGAACCTCGATGACATCTACCACAATGTCTTCTGCATGGCGGAGACCAAGCAGTTCGATCTCGGCCTCTACAGCAGCGACCAGCCCGCCAAGCACGTCGTCTTCGACAAGCCCGGGCAGGCGGACGTCTTCTGCTCCATCCACACCAAGATGCACTGCATCGTGCTGGTGCTCACCAACCCGTATTTCGCCCTCGCGGACGAGAAGGGCCGCTTCACCATCCGCGACGTCCCCGCGGGCAAGTACCAGCTGCGCGCGTGGCACGAGCGGCTGCCGGGCCAGACCCTCGAGGTCACGGTGCCGGCCGACGGCGAAGCACAGGTCGATTTCACCCTGGGGCTCGGCACGCTGCCGAAATACTGAGCCATGAACGGGACCAAGCCGAGGGTGCGGTTGAGTTTCCCGATCAAGATCCTCCTGCCCGTGCTCACGGTGCTGGTCCTGCTGCCGGCCGTCACGCTGTGGATCGTGAACCGCTACATCAGCCGGCAGATGCAGGACGAGTCCCGGCAGTCGCTGACGACGGCGCAGAGCGTCTTCCAACAGTCGCTGGAACTCCGCACCCGCGACCTCGTCTCCCGCTTCCGCAGCGCCGTGAACGAATCGAGCTACCGGTCGCTCGCGCCGCTCGTCGCCGTCACCGACGCGTCCGCGCGCGAAACGGTCCGCAAGTTTCTCAACGAACGCCTCGAGGCGTACGGCGAGGAGTGCGAGGCCCTGCTCCTCGCGCCCCGCACCGACGGCACCCCGACGGTCGCCCGCCGCACCACGAATTTCCCGACCGAGGACCTGCTCCAGACCACCGCGGATTTCACCCGCCTCGCGCTGCAGGGCGAGATCGCCCGCGGCGCGCTGAACCTGGCCGGGCACTCGTACCTCGTCGTGGCGGTGCCGGTCGCGAACCAGGAAAACGGCCCGCCCGTCGGCGCGCTCACCGTCCTTACCCGCCTGGGCGAGAGCGCGCTGCAGGAGCTCAAGCTCATCACCGGCGCGGACATCGTCCTGCTCGACGGCCGGATCGTGACCGCGTCGACGATCCGCCAGCCCGAGGTGCCCGGCGAGCTGCTCGGGGAGAACGGCCTGCCCAACCGCCGCACCATCCCCGTCGTGCTCATGAATGCGCACTACCTGGCCCAGGCGGCGACGTACGACAGCGGCGGGTTGTCGCGGAATTTCCACTACATCCTCCTGTCCTCCTACGAGCAGCGCCTCAGCGAATACGCCCGCACGCGCATCACCCTCGTGTCGGTCAGCCTCGCCGGCATCGTCCTCAGCGGCGTCATCGTCTGGTTCCTGATCCAGCGCATCAGCCAGCCGCTGCTCGCGCTGCGCGACCACGCCGAGGCCGTCGGCCGCGGCGACTTCACGCGGCGCATCGCGCAGTTCTCCGACGACGAGTGCGGCGCCGTGGCGGTGGCGCTCAACGACATGACCGAGAACCTGCAGGCCTCGCGCGCCGACCTGGAGAAGGCCGTCGGCACGCTCAAGACCACCCAGGCCCAGCTGATCCAGAGCGAGAAGCTCTCGGCGGTCGGCCAGTTCGTCGCCGGCGTGGCGCACGAGCTCAACAACCCGCTCACCTCGGTCATCGGCTTCTCCGAGCTCCTCGAGGCCACCAGCACCGACCCGAAGCAGCGCGACCACCTCACCCACATCGTCCGCAACGCCACCCGCTGCCACAAGATCGTCCACAGCCTGCTCGGCTTCTCCCGGCAGCACGAGCCGGAGCGGAAGCTGGTGAAACTGCACGAAATCGCGGACGCCGTGCTGGAGATCGTCGCCTACGACATGCGCGTCAACAACGTGACGCTCGTGCGCGAGTACGCCCCCGACCTGCCCCCGCTCCTCGGCGACACCCACCAGCTGCAGCAGGTCGTCCTCAACATCGTGAGCAACGCGCGCCAGGCGATGGAGAATTTCCGCCGCGACGGCGCCATCACGCTGCGCACCGGCGCCACCGACGACCGGGTGTGGCTGCGCATCATCGACAATGGCCCGGGCATCAGCCCCGAGAACCTGAAGAAGATCTTCGACCCGTTCTTCACGACCAAGCCGCAGGGCAAGGGCACGGGGCTGGGCCTGAGCCTTTCCTACGGCATCGTCCAGGAACACCGCGGCAGCATCCGCGCCGAGAGCCAGCCGGGCGTGGGCACGGAGTTCATCCTGGAATTTCCCATCGCCACCGCGGCGGACGGCAAGGTCCCGCTGTTCCGGCCCGACTCGAAGCCGCCCCTGCCCGGCAAGATCCGTCCGCTGCACATCCTCGCCATCGACGACGAGGAATCGATCCTGCGCCTCGTGCAGGAGATCCTGAGCTCGGAGGGGCACCGCGTGGAAACCGCCACCGGCGGCGAAGCGGCGCTGCCGCTCATCCTCCGGAACCAGTACGACGTCATCGTCTCCGACTGGAAGATGCCCGGCTTGAACGGCATCAACCTCTACCAGGAACTGCTCGAACGGAAACCCGAGGCCGCGCGGCGCATGCTTTTCATGACCGGCGACGTCATCAAGGAGAACTTCCAGGCCTTCCTCAAGCAGCACGCCCGCACCTGCCTGCCCAAGCCGTTCGCGCTGCGCGAATTTCACGCCGCCGTCGCCGGCATCATCGCGGCGCGCTGAGCGCGTGCGGCCGGCGCCCGCTCAGAACGCGGCCTCGCCATCCGCCGCGAGCCGCACCGGCCGGAGCGTGACCACGACATAGTAGCCGACGAGGACCAGTGCGGCGGAAAGTCCCACGAACCAATCGCCGTGCTCGGTGTAGTAGCTGAACCGGCCCTGCCAGCGCGCGTCGCGGCTCAGGTTCACCGTCTGGGCGCCGCGGAAGTAGACCGTGTCGGCATCGTTGGTCACGACCGTGCGGATGCGGCCGTATTCGTCGATCCAGCCGCTCCAGCCGCCGTTGCCGACGCGGAGGACCGGCCGCCGGTTCTCGACGGCGCGCAGGACCGAATGGGCGGCGTGCTGGTAGGCCGCGCCGCCTTCGCCGTACCAGGCGTTGTTGGTCAGCACCGCCAGCACGGAGGCGCCGGACAGCACGCTGTCGCGGGCCAGCGCCGGGAACACATCCTCGTAGCAGATCAACACGCCCACTGGCACGTGGCCCGCGCCGACCGGCACCGCCAGCGGCGCCGCGGAGGTCCCGGGCGCGAAATCGCCGCCGATCGGCACCACCTTCTCCAGCCAGCCGAGCATGGGGCGGAGCGGGATGTATTCCCCGAACGGCACGAGCTTGCGCTTCACGTAGTTCTCCGGCGCCAGGCCCTTGACCGGGTCCACCACAAACGCGCCGTTGCACCACTCGTCGGCGCCGCGCCCGGGCATCTCCGCCGCCACGGAACCGAGCAGGAGCGGCTTGCCGAGTCGCTTCGCCGTGTGCTCGAGCCACGATTGCACCGCGGGATCGCGATAGAGCGCCCACGGGGTCACCGCCTCCGGCCACACGATGACGTCCGGCGCTCCGCGGTCGTTGGCCGCCGCCGTCACCTGCTCGAGAATTTGCAGCACGCGCGTGGCGAACTTCGCATCCCACTTTTCCGTCTGCGGAATGTACGGCTGGACCAGCGCGACGCGCGCCACGGGCACCCGCTGCTGCGCCATGATCTCGGACAGCTGCGGGAACGAGGTGAAGGCGAGCAGCATCAGCGCCACCATGAACTCGGGGCTGCGCTTGCGCAGGCCGGTGGCCCCCTCGAAGAAGATGCGGTGGGCGTAGGCCGCCACGCCCAGGCCGAAGAACACGAGCAGGAACGAGACGGCCCAGGCCCCCGCGAACGCGGCGCTCTGCAGCACGAGGGGACGCTGCCACTGGCTGGCCGCCAGCGGCAGCCAGGGGAAGCCGCCAAACAACCGGCTCCGGACCCACTCCAGCACCACCCAGAGTCCCGCGAGGCCGAGGAGTGCCAGGATGCGCACGAGCGCCTGGTGTCCGCGCAGCCGGGGCACGCACCACCATGCGGCGAGGAACCACGAGCCGACCAGCAGGCCGACGAAGGGGCCGAGCAGGAAGAGGCCCGCCCAGGTCACGTGGTGCAGCCACCACAGCAGGATGGTCCACGCCACGACCTGCGCGCCGAGCACCGCGCCGGCGAACGGCTTGAACGCCGGGCCGCGGTAGGCCCAGAGGACCGCCGGCACGACCAGCACGTAGGCGGCGGCGCCCTGGTTGGCCGGGGGGAAGGCGGCCACCGTGAAGATCGCGGTGGTGGCGAACACCGCGAGCCACCAACCGAGCAACGGGTAGCGCTGCCACAGCGTCACCTTGGGCGCGTAGGGGTCGGGGTCGGCGGGAAGGGGCGTCGCGGTCACAGCCAGGGAAGGATGGCGGGGAGTTCCCGCAGCGTCTCCACGCGCCGGAAGCGCGCGCCCGGCGGCGGTTCCTCCGCGCGCTCGTGGTGCCACGTGAGGTGATACGGCACATGCACGCCGGCGCCGCCCAGATCGAGCACGGGCAGGATGTCGGACTTGAGCGAGTTGCCCACCATGGCGAACTCGGCGGCCGCCACGCCGTGCCGGCGCAGCACGCGCGCGTACGCCGGGCCGTCCTTCTCGCTCACGATCTCGACGGCCTGAAAGTGCGCGGCCAGGCCCGATTCGGCCACCTTGCGCTCCTGGTGGTGGAGGTCGCCCTTGGTGATGAGGAGCAGGCGGAAGTCACGGGCGAGTCCGGGCAGGACCTCGGCCACGCCCGGCAGCAGCTCGACCGGATGGGCCAGCATGGTGCGGCCGGTCGCCAGGATCTCCCGGATTTCCTGCGCGCTGACGGCCCCGTCAGTCAGCTCGATCGCCGCCTCGACGCAGCTGAGCATGTAGCCCTTCACGCCGTAGCCGTAGAGCGGCAGGTTGCGCGTTTCCGTCGCGTAGAGCACGCGGTTCACCTCGTCCGCCGGATGATACCGCGCCAGCAGCTGCCGGTAGGCGACATGCGCCTGCTCGAAGATGCTCTCGTTGTGCCAGAGCGTGTCGTCGGCGTCGAAACCGAGGATGCGGATCATGGGAACGAGTTGGGAGCTGAGGGTTGAGAGTTGAAGGATCGAACCGGGTCGAGCTTCTGAACACTCAACTCTCAACCCTCAACCAATAACCCGGGGCCGTCAGGCCCCGTGGCAGTTCTTGAACTTCTTGCCCGAGCCGCAGGGGCACGGATCGTTGCGCCCGACCTTGGGGGTCTCGCGGCGGATGGTGACCGACGGCAGCTTGATCTCCTCCTCCGCCGGGGCTGCCGCCTGCTCGCCCGCCGGCGCCGTCGCCTGCGCGGCCGCGCCAAGCGCGGTGGGCGCCGCGGCGGGTCCCTGCATGCGGGCCGACCGCGAAAGGATGGCGAAGAGATTCTCGAACGCCCCGCGGTTCGTGGCCGAACGGAAAAGGCTCGTGCAGATCTGCAGCCGCACGTTGTTCATCAGCTCCTCGAAGAAGCGGAACGCCTCGCTCTTGTACTCGGAGAGCGGGTCCTTCTGGCCATAGGAGCGCAGGCCGATGGAGCGGCGCAGCTCCTCCATCTCGGTCAGGTGCTCCTGCCAGTGGTGGTCGATCGCGTTGATCACGATGTAGCGCTCGAGGCCGCCGAGCGCCTCCTGGTCCTCGACGGACTCCTTCAGGGCGTAGGCCTGCTTGATGCGCTCGACCAGCGACTGCAGGAGGCTGGCGGCCGAGCCGGTGAATTCCTCGGCCTTGGCGCTGATCGGGAAATGCGAGTTCAGCCAGCCGATGAGGCTCTCGATGCTGGCGGAGGACGCGCCGGCCTTGTCGGCGAAGCCCGCGATCTCGAGGCGATGCTCGAGCTCCTCCTCGATCATCTCGAAGATGATGTCCTTCGGCCGGTCGCTGTGGAGCGCGCCGTTGCGGATGCCGTAGATGACCTCGCGCTGCTTGTTCAGCACGTCGTCGTACTGGAGCAGGCGCTTGCGGATGGCGAAATTCTGCTGCTCGACCTTCTTCTGCGCCGACTCGATCGAGTAGTTGAGCCACTTGTGCTCGAGCTCCTCGCCCTCCTGCATCGAGCCCTCCATGATCTTCGAGGCGAGGTTGCCCTGG
>CAYMSE010000133.1:0-27612 GCA_964392935.1 uncultured Oleiharenicola sp. | reverse complement strand
CTGGAGTTTTTCTTGCAAATCCAACCATATAGATTCTGTGTCGCTCCAATGATGGAGCCGCGATTTTTATCTGCGAAATCAAATCGCTAGCCGCCGTGATGCGCATCGCGTGTGCACGAAATTTTATTGTTATTTTCGTCGATGAGCGTTGATGCACGCATTTTAGCGTGAGAATGATTGGGCGGCGTTGGAAAACTTCACACTGTATTTGTGTGAGGCCTCGATAGACCGGATCAGTGATTGTGTCTGGGAGTCGTTTTGGCGACGCGCTTATATTTCGCAGCGAGTTCGACGATGGCACCATCATCCAATTGCCCCACAGTGGCACGATAGATTTCCTGCCAAGGCGTGGCGCTCTCGGGAATGGTAGGCGGGCCCTGTTTCTTGCGCTGGGCGATTTCTTCATCCGTCACCAGCATGTCGCAGCGGCCAGTATTGAGGTCGATGAGGATTCTGTCGCCGGTCCGCACCCAAGCTAGCCCGCCACCCACCGCGCTTTCGGGCGATGCATTCAGGATCGAAGGGCTGTCCGATGTGCCCGATTGGCGGCCGTCGCCGATGGTCGGCAGGCTGCCAACGCCCTGCTTCAGCAGGTCATCCGGCGGCTGCATGTTTACGACCTCCGCCGATCCCGGCCAGCCGACGGGCCCGGCTCCGCGGATCACAAGGATGGTCTGTGTGTCGATTCCGAGTGCGGGATCGTTGATGCGGGCGCGATAATCTTCCGAACCTTCGAACACCACAGCTCGCCCTTCGAACACGCCTTCCTCACCCGGCCGCGAAAGATATTGTTTGCGGAAGGCTTCGGAGATCACGCTTGTCTTCATAATCGCGAAGTCGAAGAGATTGCCCTTCAGCACGAGGAACCCGGCCCGTTCCGCGAGCGGATTGCCGAAACGGCAGATCATCTCGCGGTCCGTACTTTGACGGCCTGCGAGATTCTCGGCGACCGTTCTGCCCGTAACGGTGAGAAGCTTGCCGTTCAACCTGCCCGCTTCCAGCAATTCCCATTGCACTGCGGCAACGCCGCCCGCGCGGTGGAAACGTTCGCCCAGGTATTTTCCGGCCGGTTGCATGTTGACGAGCAGGGGCAGATCGTGCGCAGCAGTCCAATCCGAAGCTGCGATGTCGACGCCTGCGTGGCGCGCCATGGCAGCGATGTGCGGTTGCACGTTGGTCGAGCCGCCGATGGCTGCCACGATGGCGATGGCATTTAGAAACGCTTCCCGGCAAAGAATCTTCGAAGGCGTCAGGTCTTCGTAAGCCATTTCGACAATGCGTTTGCCCGTCTCGTAAGCTATCTGCGAACGTTCGCGATAAGGCGCGGGTATGGCCGCGCAGACGGGCAGCGAAAGGCCCAGCGCTTCGGCGACCGCGTTCATCGTCGAGGCCGTTCCCATCGTATTGCAGTGGCCCGCGGAAGGCGCGGATGCACAGGCCGCATCCAGGAATTCGTCTTCGCTGATCTCACCCGCTGCGAGCTTGCGCCGACTTTTCCAGATGACGGTGCCCGAACCCACCAGTTCGCCGTCGTGCCAACCATCGAGCATCGGGCCGCCAGACAGAACGATCGCAGGAATATCGACCGTGGAGGCAGCCATGATTCCGGCCGGCGTGGTCTTGTCGCAACCGGTGGTCAGCACCACCGCATCTATCGGGTAGCCGTACAGGATCTCGACCAATCCAAGATAAGCGAGATTGCGGTCCAGCGCGGCCGTGGGTCTGCGGCAGTTCTCGAAAATGGGATGGACGGGAAACTCCATCGCAATTCCGCCTGCATCGCGAATGCCCTCGCGCACGCGCTTGGCGAGTTCGAGATGAATGCGGTTGCACGGCGACAGGTCGCTTCCGGTTTGTGCGATGCCGATGATCGGCCGGCCCGAACGCAACTCGCCGGGTGTGAGACCGTAATTCATGAAGCGTTCGAGATAGATCGCCGCCATGTCTATGTGACCGGGCGCTTCGAACCAGTCACGGGAACGGAACCGTTTGGAAGGACGCGTCATCGATAGCCTGCCTTAGCGTAGATCTCGTCGATCACAGCCATGTTTGCGATGGAGTCCCGGCCGCTTACCAGCATCCTGGCCCGGTCGCCCGCCACGGCATCGAGGAAAGCATCGAGCTGGAAAGCATAAGTCGTGCGACGGGTGAAGGTACGCGTTTCGCTTCGATCGCCAATCGTCAGCACGAGCTTGTGCGGGCGATGCGGTATCAGCGGATTTTCGACGACGAGCGAACCTTCGCTGCCGATGATGGAGAGTGCGGTGCGGTGGTCTTCATCCATTGCGCAGTCGATGCCTGCCGTGAGGCCTTCGCCGAAATCGAGCTCGGCATGCGTTCGCAGGTCGACCCCGCTTTGGTGACGCCGGCTGTCGACGCCGATCACCGATGGTTCGCGCCCCGCCACCGCACGGCACCAATGCACGCAATACGTTCCCAAATCCATCAACGCGCCGCCGCCAAGCGCAGGATCGTGACGCAACGATTGGGCGGTGGCCGGAATATTGGCGGTGAACAGCGCGTCCAACCGCGACAGGCGGCCCAACCGTCCGCTTGCAACGATCTCCATCACGGCGAGAAACAACGGGTGATAGCGCGAATGAACCGCTTCCATCACGACGCAGTCATAGCGTTCGCCCGCCTTCACCATGTCTTCGGCTTGGCGGGCATTCATCGCGAACGGCTTTTCGCAGAGAACGTGCTTTCCCGCGGCCAGCGCTTCGATGCAAAGCGGCGCATGCAGCGCCGGCGGCAAGGCGTTGTAAATCGCATCGACGCCCGGGTTTTCGATGACGCTGCGATAATCGGAAAGCGCTTCCGGGATGTCATTCGTTTTTGCGAACGCGGCGGCGCGCACGGGATCGCGCGCGGCCACCACAACGACGTGCGCACGCGGATTTTCCGCTGCGGGTTCGATCAGGGCGCGCGGCGCGATCCTGGCCGCTCCAAGAACACCGAACCGCAAAGGTTCATTTGCCAGGGAGGCCATTGCGGCACCCGCTTGTACGCCTTGCTTCATCGCATGCCCGATAATGATCCTTTCCCTGTATTTTCCAAGCATTCAACGCCGCGATGTAAAGTTCGCGATCCGGTCGCGCATGTCCGGCCCGCGCCCTTCGGTACGATAGATTTCGTGGGCAAGTCCCGCGGCAAGCGGAAGCCCGTCGGTTTCCAGCAGAAGCCGCTTATTGGCACGGTGACTGAACCAGGACTGGGCGAGGATTTCTTCAGCCAGGCTGTCGAGATGGCTGTCGAGCGCTCCATCTTCGACACAGGAATCGGCGAGCCCCATCGCCACCGCCTCGCGTCCGGTATAGGTGCGACAGGTGAACATCATTTCGCGCGCCTTCGCGGCACCAACGCGGCGCGGCAGGCGCTGGCTCAATCCCCATATGGGCGTAAGCGCCCATTTGGCGTGGGTATCGGCGAAGCGCGCCGAATCCGCGGCGACAATCAAATCGCCCGCGAGCGCCAGTTCGAGCGCACCGGTGTAGCAAACGCCATGAACGGCAACGATCACGGGCTGTTGCAGGGTGGCGAGCAGTTCGATGGTGTCGGCCTGGAAATGCGGTTTGGGCGGTTTTTCGCCGTTCGCAATATCGGACAGATCGTGACCAGCGGAGAAACAGCGGCCCATGCCGCGCAGGATGACGATGCCGATCTTTTCCGGCTGATTGCGGATGGATTCGATTTCGGCGCGCAACGCAGCAAACAGCTCGACCGTGAGCGCATTCATCTTTTGCGGACGATTGAGATAAAGCGTTGCGCAGCCGCCCTTGTCCTTGCGGATGACGAGGTCGCTCATTCGCGTACCCCACCCGAAATCTCCGTCGGCGAATAGTTCAACATGGTTTTTCCTTTTGCATAGAGAAATCTGTCGGCTGATTCGCGCAACGCGGAACGGACCCGCATGTCTTCGCGGAAATCGCGTGGGAGCAGGCTTTGATGGGCGAACAGCTTGTCGAGGCAAGCACCCGAGCGGTGCCAGGCCTTGAGGAAATCTTCGTGAGGATCGAAGGCAAGATTGCCCGCAACAGCCGCAAGCCAAGCATGAAACACTTGCATCATCCGGATGCAGGGCAGATTGCGCGAGAGATTGTTTCTGATCGAACCGTAAATGCGTTGGGCGAGTTTTTTTGATCCATCTTCCCCGATCTGGCGCAGCTTGTGCCTGACCAAGGGATTGGAGAGGCGGGGACGCACGGATGTCCAGTAGGAGGTCACGGCAAGTTCTGGAAACGCAGCGGACATTTCTTCGGTGATCAGACCGTCAACGAATGCTGCGATCTGCGGATCGGCAAATGCTTCGTGGGCATATGTATAACCGTTCAGAAGACCGAGATAAGCCAAGGCGGAATTGGCTGTGTTGAGGACATACAATTTAAGCTTCTGATACGGAATGGCATCGGCGACCAGTTCCACGCCCGCTGCATCCCACGCCGGTCTGGGCCCTGCAAAGCGATCTTCGATGACCCATTGCCGGAACGGCTCGCGCTGGACACAGGCCCTGTCGCGCAATCCGAGCGCCGATGCGACACGGCCACGCAATGCTTCGTCGGACGCCGGTGTGATCGAGTCCACCATGGCGTTGGGGAAGCAGACGTTGTCTTCTATCCAGCAGGCGAGATCGGGTGCTCGCGCCCGGGCAAGCTCGCCGACCGCACGGGCCAAGAGATCGCCGTTGCGCATGAGGTTGTCGCAACTGATCACGGTCAGACCTACGGCACCGTTTTTTCGGCGCGCTGCAAGCCCCTGCACAAGCCAACCGATGGTCGATGACGGCGGATGGGAGCCGCGCAGATCGGCGCAAACCGAAGGGTCGTTGGTGTCCAACGATCCTTCCGGGGTAAACGCATAGCCTTTTTCGGTGACCGTCAGGGTGACGATATGAACCTGTGGCGATGCCAATGCCTGCAGGACGATATGCGGTTCGAAAAGTGCAGCAATCGCCGAACGCAAAGCTCCGATCACGCGATAGGAGCGTATGTCTTCCAGCGTTTCGACCGCATAAAGGCAATCCTGCGGCACAAGCGCATCGGATACGTCCGCATGGCGCAGAGAAACACCCAAAATCCCCCAATCGCCGCCCGCCTCGATGATCGCATCTTCGGTATAGACCGCCTGATGGGCGCGATGAAACGCGCCCAGTCCCAAATGCACGATGCCCACACGCAAGGTGCGCGGATCGAAGGGCGGACGCGCGATGTCGGGCGGGAGCCGACGCAATCTTTCGAGGCTGAGGCTTTCGAGGGGCGGCATCTACGCGCCGGCCTTTCGCGCGTAATCCAGCGCCACCCGCGAAAGAGCGCGGACACGTTCACCCGCCGTCTGCGCGTGCGGGCTGACGGCAGTACCATCGCGCACCCGACCCCGGATGCCCTGACAGATCGCAGCCAGCCGGAAAAAGGAAAAGGCCAGCAGCCAATCGAGCGTCGGCTCTCTGTCGCGGCAAGTGTGCACGCAATAGATGCTGACAATTTCCTCCATGCTGGGAATGCCGAGTGCCTGCGTGTCCTGCCCGGAGAAGCCGGTCCGTTCGTCCGGCGGCATCGACCAAATCATCAGAAACCATGCCAAATCGGCCAGCGGATCGCCCAAGGTCGACAGTTCCCAATCGAGCACCGCTGTGACCTGCGGGCGCGAGGGATGCAGCACCATATTGTTGATACGGTAATCGCCGTGGATGACGCTGACGCGATCCTGTATTGGCACGCCTTTGGGCAGCCATGCCATCAGACGTTCCATATCTTCCAGGTGCTCGGTTTCCGACGCGCGGTATTGGCGCGTCCACCGTTCGATCTGGCGTATGAAATAATTACCGGGCTTGCCATAATCGGAAAGGCCAATGCGTTCGGGATCGAAATTGTGCAGGCGGGCCAGCGTTGCGATCTGCGCGTTGTAGATCGCGCGCCGTTCTGCTGGTGTGCAACCGGGCAATGCGGGATCCCAGAAGATGCGGCCCTCAACCATATCCATGACATAGAAGGCCGAGCCGATAACCCGTCCGTCTTCGCACAGCGCATGCACCCTCGGCACGCCATAACCGGCGGCGCGAAGCGCGCTCAGAACGCGGAATTCGCGATCGACCGCATGCGCCGAAGGCAGAAGATTTCCCGGCGGCCTGCGCCGCAGAACGTAGGATTTTTTGGGCGTCGAAAGCTTATAGGTGGGATTGGATTGGCCGCCTTTGAATTGCTCTATCTGCAACGGACCTTCAAATCCCTCGATATTGTGCTTGAGCCAGCTCTCCAGCCGCGCAGAGTTGAAGGCATGACGTTCATCGACCGGCTTGACACCGACGAATATGTCATCGCGTTCGGCCACGTCGCTCAATGGCTTTTCCCCGGCGGCAGGGCGAAGGCCATATATATGGCCTGCGTCTTCACTTTCGCATTCTTTCCGCCGCCCACCGCCACGACGACGAACTGGCGACCGCCGATCTCATAGGTCGCGGGCGTCGCGACAGCGGAAGCCGGCAAGACGGTTTCCCAAAGAAGCTTTCCGCTTTTCTTATCGAAAGCGCGGAATTTGTTGTCGAAGATGGTGGCCCCGATGAACAGCAGACCTCCTGCCGTCACCACCGCACCACCGTAATTCTCGCTGCCGGTATTCTTTAGACCTGTGGCTGCGAGCTCGGGATATTCGCCGAACGGAATGCGCCAGAGATAGTTTCCCGTAGCAAGGTCGATGGCGCTCAGCGTTCCCCATGGCGGTTTGGCTGCGGGATAACCATCGGGATCGGAAAAACGCTGATAGCCGTTGATTGTGAAGCGGCGGCTGAGATTGGGATCTGGCTTGGCGTCGGAGGTGTGCGAAAGCGTTCCATCGCTGTTCTGCACCACATATTTGGCAAGCGCGGTGATCTGTTCGCTGCCGAGGCTGCGAAAGATCGGCATGCGGCCGTTGCCATAGTAAAGAAGCCGCGTGACATCATAAACGCCCATGCGTTTCTTCAAATCGATCAGCGAAGGAAACTCCGGCGGGCTGCCTTTCATATCCGCGCCGTGGCAACCGGAACATTCCTTCAGATAAAGCTCGCGGCGGCTGAGCGCGGGCGCACCTGCCGCACGTTCCTTCAATTGGACGATGAACGGAACATCGTTGGCATTGACATAGGCGATGCCGGTTTGGGGGTCGAAAGCCGCACCGCCATATTCGCCGCCGCCATCGAAACCGGGAAACAGAACCGTTCCCTGTTTGCTGGGCGGAACGAACTGGCCCGCGCTGCGCAAGGTACGAAATCGTTTGAGGACCGCGTCGTGCGCCGCGGGCGTGCGCGTGGTGAGATCGGCTTGCGTCAAACGCTGACGCGCGAAGGGCGTGGGTTTTGCGGGGAATGGTTGTGTCCTGGACGCCTGCTCTCCGGGAATATCGGAGGCGGGAACGCTGCGTTCCTCAATAGGGAAAAGCGGCTTTCCCGTCTCCCGGTTCAGCACATAAGCCCAACCCATTTTCGTGATCTGGATAAGCGCGGGAATGTTCTCGCCGTTGCGCCGCAATGTGATGAGGGTCGGCGGTGCGGGAAGGTCGCGGTCCCATAGATCGTGATGCACGGCTTGGAAATGCCAGATCAGACGTCCCGTCAGCGCATCGAGCGCAAGTAGTGAATTGGCATAAAGATTGTCGCCCAGGCGGTCGGCGCCATAGAAGTCGCGGTCGGCAGCGCCACCGGAGCCGGTGGGGATGAACACCATGCCGCGTTGAGGATCGAGCGCCATGCCCGCCCAGGCGTTCGCGCCATTGACTTGCCTCCACGCATCGGCGGGCCAGGTGTCATGGCCAGGCTCGCCCGGATGGGGAATGGTGTGGAAGGTCCAGCGGATGGCGCCGGTGCGCACATCATAGGCACGGATGTCGCCCGGCGCGTGGCCGGAGCTGCCTTCAATCAGCAGGTCTTTATATATGGCGCCAGGAGAAGGATTGCTGATCGACAATTCATCGGGCGAACGGCCCAACCCGCCGCGCATATCCACCCTGCCCGCCTTGCCGAAGCGCACGTCCGGCCTGCCGTTGCGGGCGTCAAGCGAATAGATGAACTGACCGACATTGGCGAAGATTCGCCGTTCCTTTCCATCCGTCCAATAGGCGACCCCGCGCGAGCGCATCTTGCTGCGAATGGTTTTGCCCTTGTGGGGATCGAAGCGCCATTTCTCCTTGCCGGTTGCCGCGTCGAGCGCGATCACCTTGAGCGTGGCGCTGAGGACGAACATCGTGCCCTCGATCACCAATGGGTTGGCTTCGAGTTCGGAGGCGTCGTTGGCATCGCCTGCGTCGAACGTCCAAGCGAGTTTTAGCGAGGCCACACTGCTGCGGTTGATCTGATCCAGCGCCGAATAATGCGTGCCTTCCGGATTGCCGTTGTAGACCGGCCAATCCGAAGCGCGCGCCGCCGAAGCGGCAAGCGCCAGAACCATCGACGCAGCAAAAGGTCCGAAAAATCTCGTTCTCATCCGGCTCTCGCGAAATCTTGCCGGATGTGGCGCGCGGCCAGCAAATAATGCGTGGCACCCCAAAAGCCGAAACAGAACGTGGCCAGAATCGCCCAACGCGTGCCGTGCGAACTGGCGGCCAGGCATTTCTGGGCCAGATCGTGCGGCAGGCTTGAGGTCGCGACCAGACAATGATCGGAAAAGGAACCGATACCGTAAACAGAGAAAAGGCGCGCGGTGACGATATCGCTTACCTTGCCGGTGAACCAGGGGCCGAAACTCAACGCAAGGAGGTTGAGACAGAACAGAAGGATCGCCGCGGCCGTGGCACGCATGCGCGGTTCGACCAGGTTGTGCATGACCGCAAATGTCGGCGCGAGCGAACTGCTGCCGAAAACGCCGGCAAGAAGTAAAAAAACAATGGTCACGGTGAGCGATGACGTGGAATAGGCGATGAGATAAAGCGGTGTCGAAATGTAGGAACCGATTGCCGGCAGCTTCGCATACCATCGCTGGTCGCGCTTTGCGGCCCAATCCACCAGATAGCCGCTGAGCAACGTACCCAGTCCGGTGGAAATTCCGGTCGTAAGCCCCACGATCAATCCGACCTGGGTGAGATTTAGACCGAATTCGCGGATCAGATAGAGTGGAGCGAACGCCGTGGCGCCATAGCCAACGATATGCTTCAGCATCAATCCCCAGGTGAGATGGCAAAGCGAGCGATTGCGGAACATACGCTGCGTGACGCTCCATATCGAGGGGACCGCTTCATCCGCTTTCCTGGCATCGGATTGGCCGCGCACCGGTTCACGCAAAACAAAGCGCATCAAGATCGCCAGAAGCAATCCGGGAAGGCCCACGAAGAAGAACGATACGCGCCACCCCCAGCGCTGCGCCGCCCAGCCCACGACAATGGCTCCGATCATGCTACCGAACGGAACAGCGAACGTGTAGACCGCCAACGCCGATGCCCTGCGTTCCGGCGGATAATAGTCGGTGATCAGGGAATGCGCAGACGGCGCGCATCCCGCTTCTCCGATTCCGACACCAAAACGACAGAGCACAAGCTGCAGGAAATTGACGACCGTTCCCGTCAAAACGGTCATGACAGACCAAACGGCGAGGCAGACGGTGAGGATGTTGACGCGGTTGTGACGTTCGGCAAAACGGGCGATGGGCAAACCCATGATGGCGTAAAACGCAGCGAACGCGAGCCCTTGCAACAATCCGAGGCTTGCATCGCTTACCCGGAATTCCATTTTGATCGATTGGCTCACCATCGCCAGGATGTTGCGGTCGATGACGTTGGAGGTATAGGCGAGCATGAGCAGGATAACCGCCCAGCGCGTGTAGCTGGCCGAAAATCTGTCTGCCTGGATATCTGGAAGCCTGTCCGCCTTGACTGCGTCCATCGTCAATGAACCTGTTCCAGACGATGGACATTGCCTTCGCGGTTCGGCACGCCGTTGCGCAAAGCGGTCAGCCCTTCATAAGCGGCATCGATGAAAGGTTGCAGCCTGCGATCAGAATCCACCTTGAGCAGCATCTTGTTCATCGCGTAAGCGACAACCATGCGGTGATCGAGATCGACCAGAACCGCCGAACCGCCCCAGCCACCGCCCTGGCAGATGCGCCGCTCGGGGACGAGCTTGTAACCGATGCCAAACGACACATCGCGCCTGACGACGAGATCTTCGCCATGCGCCTGCACCCTGAGGGCGGCGTTACATCCTTTCTGCGAAAGCAGGGTCTTTCCGTCCAGCGTGCCGCCGCAAGCCAGAAGCGATTGCACGCGCGCAATGGAACGCGCATTGCCCATGCCGTTGCAGGCCGGAATCTCGGCGCGACGCCAGCGCTCGCCGCGCGACCATTCGGGCCGTTCATACGGATTGCGGAAAACACGCGCACCCATGCCGCTGGCGCTATCGCCGGGAAGGGCCGGCGGGGCGACCAGCGGAGCAAGATCGCGATCGCGCGACGGCGGCAAGCCGATGTGGAAATCGGATTGCAAGGGAGCCGCAATTTCACGCGCGAAGAATGCCCCTATCGTTTGCCCAGTGACCCGCTTGACGAGCTCGCCAATGAGAAAACCCTGTGTCACCGCGTGATAACCCGAGGCGGTGCCCGGCGACCACCATGGTGCCTGACGTGCCAGAAGCGAGGTCACTTTTTCCCAGTCATATAGATCGTCTTCGACGATGGGCTCATCCCATCCAGGTAAGCCAGCGGTGTGACCCAAAATATGGCGCACAAGAACCTGTTCCTTGCCCGCCGATGCGAATTCCGGCCAGTAGCGCGCCACAGGCTTGTCGAATGAAAGCTCTCCCTTATCGGCCAGAAGCAATGCGGAAAGGCCGCACATCGTCTTCGTGGTGGAGTAGACGTTGACGATCGTATCGCGTGTCCACGGCAGCGAACCGCTTTCGTCGATATGCCCACCCCAAAGATCGACAACCGGCTTACCGTCGACCGTCACGCAAAGCGACGCTCCAAGATCGTCGCCGTTTGCGAGGCTACGGTCGAACGCCGCGCGCACAGACGTGAACGATTCAAGGCAATCGCCCTGCGAAACACGCGATGTCGAGCTTTGGGTCATGCCGGATCCGCAGGCCAGAGACGCGGGTTGAGAGGACCATCTGCCAACGCTCCCGGCGGCCTTGCGCCCAGCCAGTTGCGTTGATCGAATTGCTGGGATTTGTCGATCACTGGCGAAATGCGCGTGCCATCGGCATACCAGATGATCGTCATGACCAGGCGGAACAGCGATGTCGAGTTCTGGCCGGCCCTGTGCAACGTCCAACCTTTGTGAAAGGTCGCGTCGCCGGCGCGCATTGCCCCGTGTGTTTCGGTCGGAAAGCCGCGGGCTTTCACAATCGCATCGAAGGTCTCTTGAGATTCATCGCCAATTCCCAGCGAACCCAGATTGCCGCAAAGGTGGCTACCGCTGGCGAACGTCATGGAACCTACTTCAGCGGGAATATCGACGAGCGGCATCCACATAGTGACGGTGGCATCGGTATCGAGCGGCCAATAATTCTGATCCTGATGCCAGGGCGTGTGACCGCCGCCGGGTTCCTTGCACAGAGCCTGATCGTGATAGAGGCGCACGCCGGATACGCCCAACAAATCGGCCGCAACCTTGGCAAACCGCGGCGCAAAGACAAATCGCTTTACCTGTTCGTCGAAGGTCCACAGGTTGTGAACCTGCAGAAACGCCTTGCCGTACGTCTTGCGCTCGGCGAGCGGGGCAACGCTTTCCGCATGCTTTCGGACGGCTGTTTCGATGGGGGGACGAAAAAGCGCGACCTCTTCGGGAGATGCAAGGCCACGCACCACCGCATGGCCTTTCTCCTTCAGGGATCGGACCGCTTCAGGATCGATCGTTCTCGTTTCGGCCAGGCGATCCTTCGTTGGGGCCACACTCACGCCAGACATGAGAAACTCACTGGATAATCGGAATGCGGCCGGAAACCGGACGTTCCTTGCCAACCGCGGGCGGCAATTCCATCGCCATGCTTCCGCCGAAGCCATCCATCCGCATGATGGCATCGGCAATGTCAAAGAACGCTTCGGGATCGAACAGGCCGGGATGCTTGTCGCCGTATTTCTCGTCGAGCTTGGTGAGCATTTCGCGCCAGTTTTCGCGCCCGTAAGAGGGCCACTTCACGCCGCGTTCCATATAAGAGATGTCGATGAAATAGCGCTTGAAATTTTCGCCGCCGGGTTTGGCCCTACGGCCGTGAACGAGTCCCGAATGCATGAACACCGTGCTGCCGGGCGGCAGATCGTTCACCACAACCATTCCTGGGAGGTCGTTGGTGCCCGCAAATTTCAGTGCGTTGCGCGCAAGCACCGACTGGTGGCTGCCGGGCCAAAGGATGAGATCGCCGACTGTCCCATCCAGGCCATTCAGATAATGCAGGACGTGAAGCTGCAGATGCTTGCGATTGGTCTGCGGGATTTGTTCGTAGTCGTGATGCCAATGGATTTCCGGCTGGCCGGCGAGATGAAGTGCGGAGTGGCTTTTCTGAAATACGAAGCCGTTCTCCCCCATCAGGTCTTTGGCGATTGCAAGCGTCTTGGGATCGATCACCAGCGCGCAGAGATTATCGTACTTATGTATATGGCTGCCGTCGAATTTGCGTTCGACCTCGACATACCTGTCGATGTCCCGCGCTGCGGCGGCCACCTGTTCGGAGGATAGATGGCCAGGCCTCAGGAAAAAGCCCTGCTGCTCAAACTGTTCTTTCTCGGATGCTGATACTTCCATGACTCACCTTCCACGGCAGTGACAAGAACCAACAGCTGACTACGCTTACATCTTGAAATCGAGCGTCAGGCCGACGGTACGGAACTGACCGCCGTCTCCATCCGGCACGATCGAGTAGCCGAGCGTATTCAATATCGTCGGCAGATATCCTGCTATGTAGTACTGGTTGAGAAGATTGCGCGAGAAAACACCGAACCTCCAGCTTCCGTCCTTGGGCCCAACGCCAATATTGACGTTCAGGAGTCCGTACGGGTCGATGATGGTGTTGGGATCGGCCACATAGCCCCAGACCATGCTGCGCCAAGCCCAATTCACATTGGCGTCGATATCGTATTTGTCGGTTAGGGCGCGATGATATCCCGCTGTGAGCGTGTAGCTGAATTTGGGCGCGTTCACCGGGGTCATGCCTTTGGCATCGAGAAGCCGGGCGGTGAACACTCCTTGGGAATTGTTCATGCCGGTGCAGGTGCCGACGTTACAGAAGAGTTGATAGTCGGTGAAGTACGAATTGACATAAGCCGCATTGCCCGAAAAGGTCAGTTCGTCGGTGATACTAGCCGTGAAATCGAACTCGAACCCGCGGCTTTCCATGCCGCCGGCATTGCCGAGGATGAAGCCGAATGGCGTGATCTTTGTGTCATAGGTTTGCGTCTGGAAATTGGTGTAATGCGTCTTGAACAGATCTGCGTTGAGTGTGAGTCGGTCGTCGAACAATCTTGTCTTGACGCCGAGTTCGAACGCCAGATTGGTTTCCGGCTCGACGAGCGTGGCTGCTCCGGTCACGTTGTTGACGGTAGGGCCCTTGTAGCCGCGCGCCACGGTGAAGTAGCTCATGATATCGTCATCGAAATTATATTTGACGCCACCTTTCGCAGTCCAGTCGCCGTGGCGAACGACGCGCAGGTTCTGCGGGCTGAGAAAAGGCGTGGGTTGGCAGATGCCAGTCGTCACATAACTCGTCTGGCAGACTTTTGGCACCTGCGCCACATATTCCAGCGAATAGACGTAGTCGTTCGTCCACCGCATGCCGCCGAAGAAATCGAGCCGGTCGGTGGCGTGTGCCGTCAAATTGGCATAAGCCGCATAGCTTCTGTTGCGGGTGTCATATGTTAGACGCCCGCGGTTGCTGCTGACGGTGATACCGCCGGCCCAAATCGGCGAATCGTAGGGCGCGAGATCCAGCGTTCCCCACTGGTCTTGCGTGACATCGCTATTGACGTCGATGAAATACAGACCACCAACATATTCCAGGAACTGTCCGGTTGGGGACGTAATGCGGAATTCCTGGCTCGCTTGGGTCGTTCGTTGCCTTGCCAGGTTGGTGTTATATCGTGGCAAATCGGAGGAATCGAGTTCAAGCTGGCTTGCCACATTCAGCTTTCGATAAGCAGTGATCGAGGTGAATGTTATGTCATCGAGCGTGTATTCCAGCGTGCCGCTGATGCCGCGCAGATAGATGTTTTGATAGTTCGGCCCATCGAGCGCTACATCGAGGTTCTTTGGACCCGGCACGATACCATAGGCATCAAGGCGATCTCGCAGGACGCTGGGTCCGGGCGCGAGCTTTCCAATCGTCCATTGCGTCGCGGAATTGTTCTTCACGCGCTGCGAATCGGCTGTCACATAGGCAGAGAAATGCTCTATCGGTTGCCACAACAGCTTGGCATAGAGTGTGGTCTGATCGACTTCGTATAGATTGGTGTTGTTGTAGAGATTGTGAATGAAGCCATCGCGATGCTTGTAGGAGGCAGTGAAGCGCCCCGTCAGATCGTCGGTGAACGGCACGTTGAAAGTCGTGTTCGCCAGCGTTTCATTGCGCGATCCATAGGAGATATGGGAGATGTTCTCAAATTCTCCTGGCTTCGGCTTATTGGTGGTTACGGAAATTATGCCGGCCGATGCATTCTTTCCAAATAGTGTACCTTGGGGGCCGCGCAGCACTTCGATTTGGCTCACATCCGCCAGCGTTGCGAGATTCGGCGAACGCGGCAACCCTTGCACCACGCCGTCGATCACCAGACCTACGGAGCTTTCAATCGCATAGTCGAACGCTTGCGTGCCGACGCCTCTGATCTTGTAGTCGGCAGACGAACCGGGACGGTAAGTAACGCCCGCTGCGAGGTATTGGATATCCGAGAGGCTGGTGAACTGCGATTTCTGCAGACGATCGGCGCTGATCGCGGTGATCGCAACCGGCACGGTTTCAATATCTTCGGCACGGAGCTGTGCGGTCACGACCACTTCTTCGACTGCTCCCACCGTCGGCGGCGCCGCCTGTGCCACCTCCCTCGCGCCGCCGGACTTTGCCGACGACTGATCTTCGGCCGCCACAGCACTCGCCGTTGCCATTCCACTTGCAAGTAAGGTCGCGGCGAGAGCGCGTCGCGCCATACGGCTCGTCCGCGGCGATGCAAAACGGATATTCAAATCTTCAAAGCCGATATTGCTTTTGATCATCGTCTTTCACCCTCAATTGCTGTTGCGTTTCCCTGACGTTGTTCTTTTTTTGAAATGATCGTTCAATTGACTTGTCTGGTACGGCCTGCCCAGTAGGCTTCGCGCAAATTTCTCTTGAGCACCTTGCCCGATGCGGTACGCGGCAGCTGAGAAGCGAATGCAATCGATTTCGGAATCTTGAAACCGGCGATCTTGCCGCGCAGCCAGGCGATCAATTCGTCGGGCTGAACCGCGGCGTCGCTTTTCAAGACCACGATGGCTCTCGCAGCTTCGCCCCATTGCGGATCGGGAATGCCGATAACAGCTGTTTCCGCAACCGCGGGATGTTCGTTCAGGACGACTTCGATTTCCGCTGGGTAGATGTTCTCGCCGCCCGAGATGATCACATCCTTGAGACGGTCTCGGATGTGCAGATAACCTTGCTCATCGATAAGTCCCACATCACCGGTGTGAAGCCAGCCCTGCCTGTCAATGGTTTCAGAGGTCGCTGATGGGTTATTCCAATAGCCGACCATGTTCGCAGCCGACCGTGTAACGATTTCGCCGGTTTCCCCATTGCCTAGATGCTGGCCGTTGGGGGCTATCACGGCAATTTCAACACCCGGCATCGGACGTCCGGCGGACTGCATCCGGGGATATCCTTGCGGATCGTGATCTTCCGGGGACAGCGCGACGATGGTGCCGCAAGTTTCGGTCATGCCGTAAAGCTGCACGAATTGACAGCGCATCAGCCCCAGGCACTCGCGCAGAAGCGGCAGGGGCATGGGCGCTGCGCCATAAAAGATCGTCTTTAAGCGGCTGTAGTCGGTGGAATGGGCGCGGGCATCCTGTAACAACAAATGCAGCGCGGTAGGGACGATGAACATCCTGGTGATGCCCTGCTCTATCAGATCGAGCAATCCGCAAACGTCGAATTCGGGCACCACCAATGCACGCGCACCGTTGCAAAGCGTCAGCACGCCCAAGCGGCATCCGCCGATATGCCCCAGCGGCATTGCGATCAACGTGGTATCGTTTACCGACCACACATCCCATGACACGCATGCGTCGAGCCGCTGTTGCTGCGGCACCAGAAAGTTGGCGTGAGTGAGCATCGCCCCTTTGGGCCTGCCGGTCGTTCCCGACGTGTAAAGCTGCAGCACGATGTCGTTGGGTCGAACCGACCTGTCCGGCGATGGATTTTGGGCGTTGACCCAGGCACGGAATTTTTCGTTACCGGAGCTGCCGATGGGGAGAAAAAGCGGCAGGGGCCCAGTCGACAAAAGCGCTTCGGTCAAACCTTCTTCGAATGAAGAGGGCAGAAAAACGATTTTGGCTCCGCTGTCGCGCACAATGAACGCCGCTTCGAGGGGGGAAAGGCGCCAATTGACCGGGGTAACGACCACTCCCGCCCGTGCTGCACCAAACAGCAGAACGAAGAAGTCGTCGGAATTCTTTGCGTAATAGACGATGCGGTCGCCAGGAGAGAGGCCCAAAGCTTGCAATCCGCCAGCGACCTTGCGCGAGAGCGCATCCAACTCTTCGAATGTTGTGCGACGACCGAGAAAATGCAGCGCCTCGCGCTTGGCTCCCAAACGGGCGGCCCGCGACAAGGCTTCTACAAATGTTCTTGCGCTATTGCCAGCAATGTCGGTTGCCGGACCGTCGTCGCTCAACCGCCTCGCGTCACTGCGATCACGATTTTGCGGCGCCACATATAGCGGCTGCGATATGTCCGCCGATGAGAGTCGGCACGAATTCTCCGGCAACAGCATATCATCCCCTCCCGAAGATAATGCTATTGCCGTCCGGTCTCACATATCCAATACTGTTCGAAGCCTAACCGATAGGATTTGTATATCGTGGAATTGCGTCAGCTGCGCCATTTTATTGCTTTGGCAGAGGCGGGAAACTTCCATCGTGCGGCGGCGGAGATAAACATGGCGCAGCCGCCACTATCGGTTTCCATCCGCAAGCTGGAAGAAGAACTGAACATCAAGCTGTTCGAACGCCACCCGCGCGGGGTGACGTTGACGCAAGCGGGCGACATCGCGCTGGGGCTCGCACGCGAGATCATGTATCGTGCGCAGGCCATGGGCCGGCTCGCGGGCGAGGTTGCCGAAGGAAAGCGCGGGCAATTGAGCGTGGCTTTCGTTACCTCAGCCACCTTTCGGCTTATTCCGCGCATCGTTCCGGCTTTCCGGCGACATTATCCCAATGTGGAACTGCGCCTTAAGGAAGCTTCCAGCCACGATGTGCTAGAAGCGCTGGCGGAGGATTCGCTCGATGTCGGCGTCATTCGCACACCGGTTTTCGAGGCCAACGGCGTGAAGTTGACCACGCTCGCCTACGAAGAACTGGTCCTGGCGGTCCCAGAAGGACATAGGCTCGCAACTGTTTCCAACGTGCGGCTGGAAGACCTGGCCGACGAGCCCTTCATCACATTCGACAAATTGTCGAACTTGCGCAACTACATCACCGTCTGCTGTGAACAGGCCGGTTTTCTGCCGCGTGTCGTGGAGGAAGTCGTGCATGTGTACACTATGGTCGCCTTGGTGGAGAGCGGGATGGGGGTTGCGCTTCTGGCTTCGTCCATCCGGCACGGCGCGTCCCATCGTGTGCGCTATCTTCCGGTGACGTTTCAGGGCAAACCGATGATGACCGGCCTTACGCTCGCCCGGCGCGACTACGATGACAGCGCGCTGGTACGGAATTTCGAGCAATGCGCCCAGCAGATCTTCCAGGTATCGAACTTGGGCGCCGAACGCGCCGATTGCGCCGTCATCTGATAACACGCGCCCCTTTGGCGGTCATCACGGCTTCGACCTCTTTTGCATTGACCATGGATGTATCGCCCGGCGTCGTCATGGCAAGCGCGCCATGGGCCGCGCCATAGTCGACAGCGGCTTGCGGGCCCTTGCCTTCCAGGAACGCATAGATCAGGCCAGATGCAAAACCGTCGCCGCCGCCCACCCGATCGTAAATCTCCAAATCTTCCCGCACGACGGACTGATAGAATTCGCTCCCTGCGAACAACACCGCGGACCAATCGTTGAAATTGGCGGTCTTAGCGTTGCGCAGCGTCGTCGCGGCAATCTTGAAGTTCGGAAACTGCAGCGTTGCCGAAGCCATCATCTTCTTGAAGTTGGCCGGCTCGATGGATGACAGATGCTCATCCAGCCCCTCCACCTTCAAGCCGAGGCATGCGGTGAAATCTTCCTCGTTGCCGATCATGACGTCGACCGAACCGGCAATCTGGCGATTGATTTTCTGTGCCGCTTCCTTGCCGCCCTGGGATTTCCAGAGCGAGGCCCGATAGTTGAGATCGTAGGAGACGATGGTCCCGAATTTATGCGCCGCTTCGACCGCCTCGCTAACCGCTTCCGCGGTATTGGACGCAAGGGCCGCAAATATTCCACCAGTATGAAACCACCGTACCCCCTCTTCGCCGAAAATCCTTTCCCAATTCACTTCTCCCGGCCGTATCTGCGACGCGGCCGAATTGGCGCGATCCGAACAGCCGAGCGCGGGACGGATGCCAAATCCCTTCTCCGTAAAATTAAGCCCAACGCGCGTGTTACGGCCAATGCCATCGAAATCCCGCCAGATGATGTGCGAAGTATCGGTGCCGCCCTGGCAGATGAAATCCTCGACCAGCCAACCCAGATCGTTGGACGGTAAAGCCGTGACGATGGACGAGCGCAGTCCCCAGCATTTGCGGATGGCGCGCGCGACGTTGTATTCGCCACCACCTTCCCAAACCTGAAAGCTTCGTGCGTTGCGCACGCGACCGAACCCCGGATCGAACCGGAGCATCACCTCGCCGAACGAAACGCAATCCCACCGGCACTCGGCGGCCGGACGGATGCTCAGAACGAATTCGTTCATGGGTGTGCGTTCCTTATCGTTTTGACGATATCGAGCGTCTTGCGCACACGCTCGGTTATGCCTGCATAATCGCGCTGATCGACCAGCGCATTGCTGATCAGCGAAGAACCAATGCCGCAGGCGACAACACCGGCATCGAACCAGGCGCGTAAGGAGGCTTCTGTCGCCTCCACTCCGCCTGTCGGCATAATCTTGGTCCAGGGCATAGGCGCAAGAATGGCCTTAACGAATTCGGGCCCCCCCACGGAACTGCCGGGAAATACCTTCACGATCTCGCAGCCCATTTCTTCCGCATCCGATATTTCGGATACCGAGCCGCAGCCCGGGACATAGGCGATCTTCCTACGGTTGCATGTTCTTGCGATATCTACGTTGAAATTCGGTCCGACCACAAATTTCGCGCCACCAGCGATATAAAAACCCGCCGTCGCAGGATCGATCACCGAGCCGGCCCCAAGCACAAGATTCGGTTCGCGCCCGGCAAAATATCGCGAAACCTCCAGAAACGTGTGCACTGCGAACTCGCTTCTGTTGGTGAACTCGATACAGCGGGCGCCGCCTGCGATACATGCACGAATGATTGCGATACATATTTCGGTATCGGGGTGATTGAAGACGGGGATTACGCCCTGCGCGATAGTTGCAGAAAGCACTTCCATTCGATCGTGCTTCATCCGATGTTTCCGTTATCTCTTCTTCTCAATGGCAAACGCATACGCCTTGGCGAGTCAAGAGTGCGGTTCGATCAGCCACACGCGAAGGAAATTGAAATGCCCGTCACCGCACATGCCGTCGTTTCTCCCGGGGACGGTACGTTCTTCGATACGGATATCGAACTGAACGATCCGCAGAGCGGCGAAGTCCTCATAGCGATCGAAGCCTGCGCCATTTGTCATACCGACATCGATATCCTGCAGCGCGGATATGCACATATCGTCGGACATGAAGGTGCGGGCGTTGCGATTGCCACCGGTCCGGAGGTCGATCACGTCAAGGCTGGCGACCCGGTTCTGCTCAACTGGGCCATGCCTTGCGGCGTGTGTTTTCAATGCAGGCGCGGCGCGGAGAACATCTGCCAGTCGCGCAAACGCGTTCCCGCCGAACGCCGAACGTGGAAAGGCTCTCCCGTCGCGGCATCATTTCATCTGGGAACGATGGCGACGCATGCGATAGTTTCGAAGGAAGCCGTGGTGCGCACGAACGATGCGATTGCACCATCATCCGCATGTCTGCTTGGATGCGGTGTAATGACGGGCTTCGGCTCGGTCGTGAACACAGCAAAACCGGAAAAAGACAGCCTAGTGGTCGTTATCGGCGCAGGTGGCGTCGGCCTCTCCTGCATCCAGGGCGCCAAGTATTGCGGTGCCGCGGCAATCGTAGCAATAGACGTAAATCCTAAGCGCCTTGCATTGGCGAAAACGCTCGGCGCAACGCACACAATCCTTGCCAGCCGCGATGATGCAGGGCTTTTGCAAGCCGCAGAAGACGTAAAATTGCTACTCGGTCGCGCCGCCGATTATGCATTCGAATGCACGGCCGTGCCTTTGCTGGGCGCCGCACCACTTGCAATGATTCGCAACGGTGGAACAGCAGTTGCCGTGAGCGGTATCGAGCAAGTCGTTCCCATCGATATGCGGCTGTTCGAATTCGACAAACTCTATATCACACCGCTTTACGGCCAGTGTAGGCCGCAAAGAGACTTCCCACTTCTGCTTTCGCTTTACGAACGCAGAATATTGAAGCTCGATGAGATGGTATCTCGCACTTTTCCGATGAGCGCGGACGGGTTGCGCCAGGCCCTGTCGGACATGCGTGAAGGCAATATCGCTAAGGCTGTTTTGCAGCCAGGTGCTTAAACGTTGCGCGCATCGTAAGCAGCTTTAAGCACACGTAACCGCTGAAGATCGGGAGACGGTAGCGATTCACATGTCAGATTTAGCCTGTTCACCCGCCGATCCGACGAAACATCGTAGGGCGGCCACAGGGCAAGTCCACTGCCATTGGGATCTCCGCAACGGGCGAAGTTTGCCCAATATCGGCCCATCAAATTGGAAAGATGCCAGTCTTCTTCCGTCCATGGGTGGTCTTTCGATTTCAACGTACCGAAGACGTATTCTATCTCGCTGGCATGGCAGGCGCCGCGAGGGCTGCCGGGAGGAGCGCGGTCGAACCGATAGAGATATGTCGGCGCAAAACTGGCATGTGCTTCGGCACAGGACCAGGTGGGATAAGCCATCGTCCGGTCGCTTAAGAGAAGCACTGCCGCGGAAAACTCATCGTGCCCCGACAAAGACAAATATGTCTGCCAAAGCCGGCCTGCTTCCGATCCGAATTGAAGCTGCATGTGCTCGTGGAGCGCCCGCAAATCGAGCCGTTCCGGCATGGCGCGCAGATAACCCGACTCTTCGGCATTCCAGCCGATAAGAAGCGGCAATTTCTGCTGTTTTCCTTCAGAAAAGACCCGCTTGATATCCTGCGGAAGAATATGCCCGTCCGTGCACGGCAGGAAGCGTGCGTATTTTTGCCGAAGCCAAATATCCAGCAGCGTTTCAGCGGGCAGACGGCGCATGTCGGCCAGTGACGCAGCACCTGCAATTCTTTGAAAGCCGAGGCCGCGCTCTTCGCTTTGCGCCAGCGTGAGCGGGTTCATCGCATGCGGCTCCGGCATAAAGAGCGAGCAGCTTTGTGCGATGACGCGCTGGAATTTTCCCGCGGCGGCCGATGCAGCCATGAATGCGGATGCAACACAGGAGCCAGCAGATTCACCGGCCAAAGTCACATTTCCGGGATCTCCCCCGAACGCGGAAATATGGTCGCGCACCCAATCAAGTGCGGCGATCATGTCGAGAAGGCCATAATTTCCGGAGGTGCCAGTACCGCTTTCAACACTCAGTTCGGGATGGGAGAAAAAGCCAAAAATCCCAAGACGGTAGTTGAACGTGACAACGACAATGCCAAGCGCCGCCAATTCGGTACCATCATAACGGGGTTCCGATCCTGAACCGGCAAAGAACTCGCCGCCGTGCACCCATACAACGACCGGAAGGCCTTCCGATGTCGAAGTCGCAGGCGTCCACACATTCAGATAAAGGCAATCCTCGGACATGCGTGGATTTTGCGGCTCAAGCTCGCCATAAGGCGAATGCTGCACGCACCTGGGTCCGACCTGTTGAAAAACCTTCGAGGAGGCTCCCAATTCGATCGGTTGAGGCGGCCGCCAGCGGCGTTTGCCTACCGGTGGTTTGGCATAGGGAATACCCAAAAAACAGGAAACGCGCTCTTGGCTCGATGCGCGTCCCTTCCACTTGGCCCCCTGGATGCTGATCGTCCTCAACACATGCCTGTGTGCTTAGCTGTTCCAACCCAGTAAGTCTTTCGGCTTTCTGCTCCTTGCACAAGCCGCGTGTGGTAGTCAGATGAACCAGCGGTTCCTCAAACAAGCTCCCAGAGGCCGAAAACGATGCCCCGGAAAATTCGATAGATCGAGCAACGAATGACCTTTTTGGAAACAACCAGTCTTCCAAGCAATCCGGAATCTCGCGATTAGTGGTTGACTCGCACGCTGGTCGAGCCAATTCAACGACTTTACTAAGTTAGCGAGGCCTGGTCTGGGAATTTGTCTGGAAACACCAAGAGAATTGCATAAGCCCAGGAAGGTGGCGCTGGTTTCTCGCACCAGAGCGAATTAGAACGAGCGTCGGCGCATTGATGGCGCCACGATTTTTGTTTTTTGAATCAACGCTTTAAATGTTCGTCTGTGCAGTACGTGTGCACGAAATTTTATTGTTATTTTCGTCGATGAGCGTGGATGCGCGTACTTTAGCGCAAGTGCGATTGATCGTCAGCCTTATTTGCACGGCGCTCGATGTCCGCACATCTGGCCATGATTTCGTCGAACGTCTCAGCCTCTTCGGGAAGCAAGCCGTCTTCGATCATTTTTCTATAATCATCAGAGAGGATTTCTCTGGCTTCACCTTCAGGGACGAGATGGAGCCGTCCGTTCGTTGCGATTTGGTAGTCAATCAAATTCCCGTCGCTGTCCTTTTCCCTAAAGAAAATCGACTTATGCTCCGCGACTTTCTTTGCAAGTTCGCAGTTTTGCAACGCCCTATTCACCAAACCGATTTTGTCGAGTTGAGCTACATCATACCAATGACGGGCAAATCGCTCCCCATGGAGCTTGCCCTGTAGGCAAAAGACATGGATAGCGGTGGCTTTCTCCCAAAAGGTGCGCTCCGCGGCCATTGTGCGAACGTTGCATTCAGGGAATACAATTTCGTTCAAATATGGTGCCGCGTCTGTGGTGATTGTATGCGTTTCGGATGGTTCACCGTCTGAACGCGCCCCGAATTCGATTTTGATGCGCGGCGCAACATAACCTGTGCCTGTTGCAACCGGTTCGTAGTCAATAATGATGCACTCGTCCGTTGCGCTTACTTTGGCGGAATTATCGGTTCTGGAAAGGTACTCTTGGAAATATGGCAGCATCATTCCTGCCAACCACTCTTTCAGGCGATTGCGGATGTCGGCCGTCCACCTTTCTTGTTGACTGCGTGTCGTTGGCAGGCCGTCAGGAGTTTGAGCTACGAGATCTGCCGCTATCACGCGTATGTCGTAGGTGATGTCTATGTCTTCCGAAAACCGCTGAATGACACGATAGGCTTTCGACAGAGATGTTCCACCTTTAAACACAAGATGATCTGCTTCCGCCGATTCATAGAGCTGCCGGAGCGCCCAAACCACCCATATGTCTTTTTCAAGGAGGTGGGCCGGGCGCCCGGATTCGTTGCTCGCGATTGCGAGCACATCGCGCTTTTCTTCCGTCGAGAGCTTAAAGTAATCGTCAGCCATGAGCCAAAACAGTAGTGCTGATTTTCTGCGCCAGCCATTCCGGTAATATGGGACGTAGCGCCTGGAGTTCCGAAAGCTCTTGCGCTGGCAACCGATGTTTGAGCGTTATCAAAGCCTGGTCTGCATGTTCAGGCCCGAGCCAAGCCAATGCACGGGCGACCTGCCCCACTCTTTCGTTGGCCCTTACGAGTTCCCAAGACTTGGCATGTCTTAGCTCGATCTTCTGCTTTCCAAAAGACAAACGCCGACTGCGGCCCGATGTGAGATAGATCGTTTTCACAGGAACTTGTGTCGTCAAGCCCAAAGCATTTGCCGCTGCCGCTCCACTTGAGACAATCGTTTCGCCGCGCGTGGCCGCTAGTTCTTCGACCACCTTTTCAGGAAGTGGAGAGCGAGTGCCGTATTTTGTTTTGACCGGTCGCACATAAATTCCCCGTCCGGCACGCATTAACTCGCCTTTGCGCGCAAGTCGCGAAAGGGTTTGATCCACGGCCGCTCGGTTGGATAGATGCAGCAGTCCTTTGGCAGCAATAACTGCTCCCTCGGGCTGACCTTCCACATACTTCAAAACCTGCTCTGTCAGCGAACTCATGCTTTCTCTCCTTGTCAGAAATATAAGGATACTTCTGACAATCATCAAGTGGCATCCCTCAACGCAGAAAGTCAATATAAATCAACCTCTTACCGAATTCCGCGAAGAGTTGTTTCAAACGGCGGAAAGCCTGTCTCTGTAAAACCCGCGCCCAAAAAGTAACGAGCCGCATTTGGCAGCCCCACACGCACCAGCTTTGGGCCATCCGGTTTACAAAAGTCGTCTTTGACACAGTAGAACTATGCGAAAGCCCAACTTCTTAAACCGTATCGTGTGCAGCGCGTGATAGCTTGGTTGGTGCTAATTCCAAAAATTTGGACCCTACTCACTGGATGGCGACGAGCCGAGCCCGCCCAACCGCAAGTAGGGCTCTGTTCCCGTTTTGGATTCGACTCCTGGAACCTACGGAGTCACGCTTTCTGGATTGATGGTGATTCGGGAGGGGTCTGATCCACCCCTCCCGCTTCAATCGCGCCGACTTAGGTCGTCGGCGTGACCGGGTCTTTCGACAGGCGGAATCATTCGCCGACCAATTCTTCCGGGTCAAGCAGACCTTTTGGCTGAACACCCAGAGGCGGGACTAACCGCCCTGACGGTTCGGTAATGGAAGAAGGTGATTTCGTGAAACTCGTTTCGCTGTTCGATGATTTTCTCAAGGATACGGTCAATCTCAATCAAACTCGCATCGACCTGCTCGAAGATAGTGTCGGTGCGATCAAAGACTTCATTCGCCAGAGCGAGTGGAAGCCAAAGATAAGAGGCTTTGAGGAGCAGGGTTCCTGGGCGCACAAGACAATCATCAAGCCGGTCGATGACGGCGAGTTCGACGCAGACCTCCTAGTGATGGTCGATCCCGTGGATGGTTGGACAGCCGCAGACTACGTTACGTCGCTCGGCAAAATCTTTGTCGACAGCGCTACCTACTCCGATAAAGCGAAGACCTGGGACTACTGCGTCACGGTCAACTACGCATCCGAACGCAAGATCGATATCACGCCATGCGTGAAGGATCGCTCCTGGACGGACAATCTGGAGGTCTGCAATCGCGCGAGAAACCACTTCGAGCGAAGCGAGCCTGTTGAATACACCGTTTGGCTTAAGGAGAGAAATACATATTCCGGTTCCAATTCCTTTAGGAAGATTACACGCCTTCTGAAATATCTTCGGGACATCAAGCTCACGTTCACATGTTCGTCGGTGCTGCTCACCACATTGCTGGGATATCATATCGAGTGGTTCGACAAAGACACTGATGGTTTCGCTGATACACCCACCACCTTGCGAACGATCATGGGGCGGCTTGACGACTGGCTACAAGCGCACCCGACAAAACCTGCCGTCCTAAACCCCAAACTCACTTCCGAAGACTTCGCAACAGGATGGACCGATACGCAATACGCGAACTTTCGTAGTTTCATCAACAAATACCGCGGCTGGATCGATGAAGCGTATCTCGCGGAAGGCAGGGCTGAGAGTATCCGGCTTTGGCAAAAAGTCTTCGGCGACGAGTTCGCGAAGGGCGAAGTTCTGACTAAGGCAGCGCAGGATAGCGCCCTCATGTCGATGCGCTCAGGTTTTCTGTCTTCGACTGCCGCGCATCTCAGCAGCATTGTCGATGCTGTGAAGAATTTCGGCCTTTCGGTCCTTCCATCCAACTTCTATCGCCCTCCCCATCTCCAAGAACCGCCTTGGCGCATCGAGGGCACGCCGACGAATCAGGTTCACGTCTCAGCATCGTGGCATGTAGGAAAAGAGAGCAGTGGGCGAACGATAAGCGCCGGCGAACCGCTCCCACGCAACGGAGGACTGTGGTTCAACGCGACGGTGAACACCTTCCAGCCGGTGCCGGAAGGCTTCCGCGTGCAGTGGCGCGTGACGAACACTGGAGAAGTCGCTTTGGGGAGAAATGCTGGGCGCGGCCATTTCTATTCACCCATGCGGGGCAACCGAAGGTGGGAAGAACTGCAATACCGTGGCGTCCACTTTGTCGAAGCATTTATCATCCGGATACGCGATGAAGTCGTGGTGGGGATCAGCCCGCCGTTCAGCGTCGTAATCGAATAGTGGGACATAAATGAACGAGATCGCAAACCGCCAGAATAGCAACGAATTCCTTCGGCTCATGCGTGCGCGATCTCAAATCTATCGCGAGGCCGGACGTTTCCAGAAGGCTCAGCTTAGCCTCACCGTGCTCGTGCCACTGGTCGCCGGTTTGGTTGGTGTCTTCGTGCCGGACTTCAGACCCTACACTGGCGCTCTTGCCGTCATAATTACGATCCTCGACGTGTCGTGGCTTGATCGTCAGCAGCGAAAGAAGCTCAAAACCGCCGCGAAAATCGCGGAGAAGTTCGACGCCGGTGTCCTGGAGCTGCCTTGGAATAGCTTCGTCGGTCCTCCCATCGAACCGGAGATGATCGAGCGCGCTTCGCGGGCTTGGCCGAAAGGAGTCGAGAAACTCCGAAACTGGTATGCGCCTCAGGCGAGCAAAGCGCCCAGTGCGCTCGGACGGATTCTGTGTCAGCGCTCGAACCTTCGTTATGACTGCGAACTGCGCAAGCGATACGGGAATATCCTGCTTATCGTAGCGATTGTGATTGCTTTGATTCTGATTGGTATCGGCGTCGTCAATCACCTAACGCTGGTCGATCTCGTCCTAACAACGTTTGCTCCAGCGTCCCCAATACTCGTTTGGGCAATCCGCGAGCGCTTCCGTCAGATCGACACCGGCTTGGCGGATGATGCGATGCGTGTCGGTGTGGAAAAGCTTTGGGAACAGACCTCAAAGGGACAAATCGATGAAGGCGAATCAACGGCGCAGTCGCGAACACTCCAGGATGCGATTTTCGCCCATAGGTCATCGAGCCCACTAATCTTCCCATTCATCTACGACCGCATGCGTCCAAAACTGGAAGTCGAGATGCATGCAGGTGTCGATCAACTACTGCGAGAGGCGGGCTATTCGTAGCCTAAGCGAGAACGAGCGATGGCGAAAACACCAGAAGAAGGATTTGAAGTTCTGTTGGGAAGGCTAACACCCTCGACAACGGAATCGACTGCCGCCGCATCTCACAGAGCAAGTATCGAGGTATCCCTCAAGTCGAATCACGGAATGACCGGCTTCTTCCGCTCCGGTTCCTACGGGTTCG
>CAYMSE010000132.1:0-8038 GCA_964392935.1 uncultured Oleiharenicola sp. | reverse complement strand
GTCGACATCCGTGATGCGGCTGTTGGCGGCTTCGAGGTTGGCCTTGTTGACCGTGAGCACCTCCGAGGCGAAGCCCAGGCGGCTCTGCTCGGCGCCGTTGCTGGCGCGGAACGTCGCGACGTACTGGATCGCATCGGTGATGTCGCTCAGGTTGATGTCCGCGAGCGAATCGATCGTGGTGGCGATGAGGGAGCCGACGCCGGCCGACGTGGACGAGAGGTCCTTGGCCGTGATCGAGACCGACGACGTGCCGTCCTCGGAGACCGAGACCGCGAGGCCCGAGCTGCCGAAGAGGTCGACGCTGTTGAACTTCTCGCTGGTGAGCGAGGAGAGCTCGGCCTGGAGGGCCGTGAACTCCGAGTCGTAGTTCGCCAGGTCGTCCGAATTCTTGGTCGGATCGTTGTACAGCGTGCGGAGTTCGCCCATGCGCTCGAGCACCTTGCCGGCGACCTTGAGCACGCCGTCCTGCGACTGCAGGAAGGAGATCGAGTTGCCGATGTTGCTTGCCGCCGCCCCGGACCGCTTCGCGGCCGCGGACAGCTTCATGGACACAGCGAGACCGCCGGCATCATCCGACGGGTTGACGATTTTCGAGCCGCTGGACAGACGGTTCATGCTCTTCTGGAGCATGTCGTTCGAGGCGGCGAGGTTGTTCGCGGCGACGGTCGCGGCGAAGTTGGTGTTGATGACGACTGACATGGTATCTTCCTTGATTTGAGTTTGCGACGTCCGTGTCGCATTCGGCCCGGGGAGAAACGGCCCCTGGGCGGACCGGCCTTGGTTCTGATTCGCGGCACGCCAAACAACGGCGCGGTTCGCGAAAATATTGAGCGGGTTGGCACGGATTTATTTTTTCGGGCCCGAAATCCGCGGCGCGGCACCGCCCGCATTTTCACTCGGCGGAACGGGCCCGGACACCGGGGCCGCCCGACCCCGAAAAATGGTTCCGGCGGGCTAAACTTTTCCCGGGGTAGGCCGATGAAGGAGCGGGGCAGTGTCCCCACCCCCGCCATGGCAGATCTCTCACTCTCCGGACTCGCTTCGGGCCTCGACTGGAAGTCGTTGGTCGACCAGCTCATGCAAATCGAGGCGGCGCCCATCACGCGCCTGCAGCGCGAGCAGGCGACGAACTCCTCGCAGTCCAGCGCCCTCTCGGGCCTGGGCACGAAGCTGACGGCGCTGCAGACCGCCGCGCAGACGCTCAAGGACCAGTCGCTCTTCAGCGGCCGCACCGCCCCCTCGAGCAACACGAGCTCCACCTGGTCCCTCACGCCGGGCGCCGGCACGCCGGCGGGCAGCTACCAGATCGCGGTCAGCCAGCTCGCCACCAAGGCCCGCCGCGACGGCCAGAGCGACATCACCGGCGGCATCGCCGCAACCAGCGACGTGTCCGGCGTCACGCTGGCCACCTTGCGCACCGCCGCGGTCGTGACCGCGGGCACGTTTTCCGTCAACGGCCAGAAGGTCACCGTCGCCACCACGGATTCCCTGCAGGCGGTCTTCGACGCGATCTCCGCGGCGACCGGCGGCGACGTGACGGGCAGCTACGACGCGACCGCGGACAAGATCACGCTCGCGAGCGGGTCGAACACCCCGATCGTCCTCGGCGCCGCCAACGACACCAGCAACTTCCTCGCGGCGGTGAAGCTCGCCAACAACGGCACCGACTCGGTGGCGAGCTACGGCACCCTCGGCGCCGCGCGCACCAGCACGCCGCTCGCCACCGCGGGCCTGCGCACCGCCATCACGGCCGTCGACGGCACCGGCGCCGGCTCCTTTTCGATCAACGGCGTCAGCATCAGCTACAACGTCAACACCGACAGCCTGAGCACGCTGATCAAGCGCATCAACGCCTCGACTGCCGGGGTGACGGCCTCCTACGACGCCGTGAACGACCGCATGGTGCTGGCCAACAGCACCACCGGCGACCTGGGCATCACCCTGACCGAGTCCGCCGGCGGCGTGCTCGGCGCGCTCGGCCTCACCAGCGGCTACACCGCCGTGTCCGGCAAGAACGCCGAGTTCTCCGTCGACGGCGGCCCCACGATGATCAGTGCGAGCAACACCCTCGCCGCCGCCACGCTCGGCATCAGCGGCCTGGCGGTCACCGTGAACAGCGAGACGACCGAGACGATCACGGTCGGCGCCGACACGGACAAGATGCGCACGAACCTCCAGTCGTTCATTTCGGCGTACAACGCGGTCCAGAGCTACATCGACGACAAGACCAAGATCACCACCACCGCCGGCAAGGTCACCACCTCCGTCCTGTCGAACAACCGCGACGTGCAGGACTGGGCCAGCCAGTTGCGCCGCCTCGCCTTCGGGTCGATCACGGGCGGCGGCGGCATCGACCGCCTGGACGACCTCGGCATCGACCTCGACGAGTCGGGCCAGATGTCGATTGTCGACTCCGACAAGCTCGACACCGCGCTCGCGGAGAAGGGGAGCGACGTCGAGGCCTTCTTCACGACCGCCTCGACCGGCTTCGCCGCGCAGTTCGACACCCGGATCGCCAAGATGATCAGCCTGGATTCCGACTCCCAGGACCGGCTGACCAAGACCAATTCCAGCATCGACCAGCAGATCTCCGACCTGCAGCGCCGCCTCGACCAGCAGCGCGAGCTGTTGACGAACAGCTTCATTGCCATGGAATCGGCCCAGTCGAGGATCAAGCAGCAGTCCGCGGCGATCACCAACGCCTTCGGCTCCAGCTCCAGCGGCTGATCCTCCCGATGAAATCGCTCGCTTCCGTCCTCGCCCTTCTCGCCCTCCTCACCGGCTGCGCCGAGTTCCCCGTGCCCGCCGTCGAGGCCGCGCCCTTCGTGCCGGCGAACTTTCGCGGCGAGGCTCGCCTGCCGGCCGACCTGCAGCGGATCGCCCTGCTGCCCGTCCACGGCGGCACGGTGACCGAGCCGGAGTCGGCGCGGGCCCTCGACGCGGTGCTGATCGCGGCCCTCCAGCAGCAACAGCGCTTCGAGGTGGTGGTGGTGTCCCGCGAGGATTGCCGCCGCGCGTTCGGCGCGGAAAGCTTCGGTTCCACCGATGCGCTGCCGCACGGCATGCTGGAAAAGATCGCCGAGAAGTACGCCGTCGACGCCGTCCTGTTCACCGACCTCACGATCTACCAGCCGTACCGGCCGATCGCCCTCGGCTTCCGGGCCAAGCTCGCGACGATCCGCGACACCCGCCTGGTCTGGACCTTCGACGACACCTTCTCGGCCGCCAATGACGGCATGATCGCGCGGGTGCGCGAGTTTTACCGCCACGGGGACCGGACGGCCCCGGTCGACGCCACCCCGGCGGTGCTGCAGAGCCCGGCCCGCTTCGGCGCGGTGGCCGCCGACCTCATGTTCCGCACCCTCCCGCCGCGGTGAAAATCCGTGTTTATATGCGGTTTACGCCCAATTCCCTAAAGTCCGGCCCGGCGCAGACGATATTCCCCCTGTCACTCAACGGCGTTCCCTGTAACAACAGTCAGAGGCTGACCGTGCTAATCAACGATAGCCCATGATTAATTCAACGTCCTCTTCCGATCGAGTCCTGCGCCCCGAAGGCGTCGTGCTCCATACGCCGGCCTCCCCCGACCGGGCGGCCAAGCCCGACTGCTTTTCCCCCGAGCAAACTGCCACCCTGCGCTCCGCCCTCGCGAGCCAGCCGGCCGTCCGCCCCGAAGTGGTGGCCCGCGCCCGGTCCCTCGCGGCGGACCCCAACTACCCGTCGCCGGAGATCCTCCGGAAGGTCGGCGAGGTGATCCTCGGTTCCCCTGATCCCACGGAGCAAGCCGACTGAGCCGCCACCCCCGGCCATGTACTCCCCGGACTACGCGCGGACCTACCGCGCCAACTCGATCCTCACCGCCAGTCCCGGACAGCTCGTCCTCATGCTGTTCGACGGCGCGCTCAACGCCCTCGCCATCGCGCGGGCCGCGTGCGACGACCCGTCCGGCGACCCGCGCCGCTTCGAGATCATCCACACGCAGCTGACCAAGGCCCAGAAGATCATCGCCGAGCTCCAGGGCACCCTGAACCTCGAGGCCGGCGGCGAATTCGCCCGGACCATGTACCGCCTTTACGACTACTACGACCGCCGCCTGGTCGAAGCCAACCTGAAGAAGCAGAGCGCACCGATCGCCGAGGTCGAACGCCTCCTGGGCGAGGTGCGCAACGCCTGGTCGGAAATGCTGCGGGAGAAGGACAAGTCCGCGCCCGCGCCCGCGCTGCACCAGGTCGCCTGACGCGACCCCGCCCGCCATGGAGACGAACGTCGAAATCGCGCACCGCCTGCTGGGCTCCCTCGAGGAGCTCGTGGCCGAGGAGACGTCGCTGATCCGCACCATGGATTTCGTCGAGGCGGTGGGCGTGCGCGAACGCGCGGCTCCGCTCGTCGACAAACTCTGCCATCTCGCCGCCGATCCGGCCGTCGCCGCCCTGCGGCCGCGCGTCGACGCGCTGCTCGAGCGCAGCGGACAGAATTTCCACTTCCTGGAGAACCAGCTGGAACGCCTGCAGATCGAGCTCACCCGGGTCCACGTGGCCCGCGGGCGCCTGCGCCAGGTGGCCCCGGCGTACCGGGCGCTCAATTCGGGTTCGCCCTACGGCGAATCGCGGCTCAACACGGCGGCGTAGTTTCGCCGCGGCGTCCAGGCTGCGTGAACCGCGGCCCCGCGTCGCGCTTGGGTCCCGGGGAATCGGAACAGACCTTCCGGTCCTGTCGTTCCGGCGCCGCCCCGCGGCCTCACACCGCCGCTGCGGCGGGTTCGTCGACGGCGGGAATCTCCGCGGGCACGATCGGCATGGCCGGCGGGCCGACCTGCCATTGCGCCGCCAGGCGGCGGGCCTCGCTGCGCCAGTCGCAGCCGGGCTTGGTGAAGATGGAGTGCGTGGCGGTGGCCTCGCTGCCGGCCCAGCTCAATTGCGCCTTCAGGCAGCCGATGCCATCGGCGAGCTTGAAGCCCTGCAGCAGCACCGCGCCGCGCGGCTTGTGCTCGCCGCCCGGCATCCGCACGCCCAGGTGCACGCGGGCCAGCCCGGACTGGTAATTTACGGCTCTTTCATTGTGCCACTGGCCCTCGTCCGGCGAGGGATCGTCAGCGAGCAGGGCGCGTTCGAAATCGGAAAGGAAGGAAAGCAGGCGCGAATGCATGGAGGGTTCCGGTGTCCGGGTACTCTTTGGTGCGCCTCACATCGGCCACGGCGTGGAAAAGTTGAGAAAAAAATTTTTGGTCCGGCAGTAAAAGTCGTTGAACCCCCCTGCGGTCCGCCTAATCGTTTCCATCTACCGAAGCCGCATGCCTTTCGAGAAAGTCCTCATCGTGGAAGACGAGCCGGTCGTGCGAAATCTCCTCCAGGAGATCTTCACCCGCCGGAAGTTCACGGTTTCCGTGGCGGAAACGCTGGCCCAGGCCGAGGCGGCCACGCTCCGCGAATCGTTCGACCTCGTCATGCTGGACATCCGGCTGCCGGACGGTGACGGCCACGTTTTCCTCGAACGGCTGGCCACGCTGCCGGAGCATCCGCTGGTCGTGATGGTGACCGGCTACGGCACCATCGAGTCGGCCGTGGCCTGCATGCGGGCCGGCGCCTTCGACTACCTCGTCAAGCCGTTCCGCCCCTCCCAGATCGACATCCTCATCAAGCGCGGCACCTCGTTCCGCCAGCTCGAGCAGGTCAACCAGCTGCTGAGCGACGACCAGGACGACGTCATGCTCGTCGGGCGCAGCCCCGTCATGATCCGCCTGCGCCAGCTCATCGAGCGCGTGGCGCCGACCGACGCCACCGTCCTGATCACCGGCGAGAACGGCACCGGCAAGGAGATGGTGGCGCGCGAGCTCTACCGCCGCAGCCCGCGCCGCACGCAGCCGTTCATCAAGGTCAATTGCGCGGCCATCTCGGAGAACCTCATCGAGAGCGAGTTCTTCGGCCACGAAAAGGGCGCGTTCACGGGCGCCACCGACCGCCGCGCGGGCCGCTTCGAGCTGGCCAACCAGGGCACGCTCCTGCTCGACGAGGTGAGCGAGATCCCGGCGTCGCTGCAGGCCAAGCTGCTGCGCGTCCTCCAGGAGCGCGAGTTCGAGCGCGTCGGCGGCACGCGCACCATCAAGGTCAACGTCCGCATCATCGCGACCTCCAACCGCGACATGCTGTCCTACATCGAGAAGGGCTCGTTCCGCCAGGACCTCTATTACCGCCTCAACGTGTTTCCCGTGCATGTGCCCCCGCTGCGCGAGCGGCCGGAGGACATCATGATGCTGGCGCAGCATTTCCTCGCCCGGTGCAGCCGGCGCTTCGGCACGAAGGTCGCCGGCTTTTCCCCCACCGCCGAGGCCGCCATGCTCGGCTACCGCTGGCCGGGCAACGTCCGCGAACTGCAGAACACCATCGAGCGCGCGGTCATCCTCACCGAGCCCAACCGGCCCGTGTCGGCCGCCGCCCTCGGGCTGCCGTCGCCGACAGGCGGGGCTTCGGGCGAATCGCTGCTGACCGCGGCGCCCTTTGACTTTGAGACGCCGGCGGACGCGACGCCGGCCGCGGCCGATGGCGTGGCCAGCGCCTCCGCGGCCACCAACCCGATCCGGCCGATCGCCGAGATGGAGAAGATGGCGATCATGGCGGCCCTGCAGCAGACCGGCGGCAACCGCACCAAGGCGGCCGACATGCTGGGCATCAGTATTCGCACCCTGCGCAACAAGTTGCAGGAATACCGTGAGGCCGGCGATTTGGTGGAGGCCGGAACGGACGAAGAATAGGGTGCCGCCGGGGCCTGGCGACCGCCGCACGGGGCGCATTTTGCGCAAAAAAGTGCGTAAAGTCCTGCTGCGGCAGGCCGATTACTGGTCTGCGATTCTCTTCGCCTACCACCCGCCCAGCCATGCCCGCCGCCACCCAAGAAATCTCCGAGGCCCTGATCCGGAATAACATCAATCGTGCGGTTTGCGACGTCTTCAAGACGATGCTCCACCGTTCGGCGTCCCTGGGCGCCACCTACAGCTCGGGCGGGGCGGACCCGCACCCGGTCGGCGTCCACACCGACGAACTCGCCGCCAACCCGCAGGTCGTCGGCACGGTCGGTTTCCTCGGCGAGGTCAACGGACTCATCTACCTCTACTTCGACGCGGGCTTCGCGCGCCACTGCACCAGCCACCTCCTCGGCATTTCCGAACCGGAGGTGGACGCGTCCGGCGAGGAAGTCATCAACGACGCGATCGGCGAGATCACCAACATGACGGTCGGCAGCTTCAAGAACGGCCTCAGCGACCACGGCTACCCCTTCAAGCTCACGATCCCCTCCATTCTCCGCGGCCGCAACTTCTGCGTCGAGCCGATCAGCGACTCGCAGCGGTTCATCTACGTTTTCGAAACCGAGGGTCAGCGCCTGGTCGCCGACATCCTCCTCAAGTGCGGCGAATGATTTCCACCCTGTCCCTCCCATGCGCAACAAGATCCTAACCGTCGACGATTCCAAGACCGTCCGCATCATCGTGCGGAAGACTTTCAAGACCTACGACTGCGAAATCCTCGAGGCCGGCAACGGCGTGGAAGGCCTGGCCCTCGCGGCCAAGGCGATGCCCGACCTCATCCTCCTCGACGTGACGATGCCCGTCATGGACGGCGTGGAGATGCTCACCAAGCTCAAGGCCGACCCGCAGCTCAAGGGCATCCCGGTCATGATGCTCACCGCCGAGGGCGGCCGCGACCACGTGCTCAAGATCGCCAAGATCGGCGTGCGCGACTACATCGTGAAGCCGTTCGAGGAGGACGTGCTCATCGAGAAGGCCGGCCGCATCATCGACCTCAAGCCGCTCACCGACGGCCCGGCCAAGGCCCGCTCGCTCACCGACCCGGCGACCCTCCTCGTCATCGAGGACAAGCCCGCCATCATCCAGCAGATCCAGGAGGGCCTGAAGCACACGCCGTGGAAGATCGTCGGCGCCGCGACCCAGGGCGAGGCGATCGACTTCTGCACCAAGACGCCGCCCGACCTCGTCATCGTCAGCCTCTCGCTGCCCGAGGAGTCGGCCTTCGCGCTCTTCCGCCTC
>CAYMSE010000131.1:0-4270 GCA_964392935.1 uncultured Oleiharenicola sp. | reverse complement strand
GGCCCGCCGACGCCGAGCAGCTCCGCCTCCGCCTGGCGCAGGGCGCCCTCCGCGGCGGCGACCTCGCGGGCGGCCGCGGTCTCGCGCATCTGCGCGCCGTCGAGGTCCTGGGCCGAGACCGTGTTCGCCGCAAACATCTGCTCCATGCGCCGCAGCTCGCTGCGCGCGAGCTCGTGCGTGGTGCGGCTCTTCCCGAGCAGCTCGCGCGCGGAGTCGCGGCGGGCCTCGGCGAGGCCGCGGTTGCGCTCGTCGAGCGGGGAGGCCGGCAGCGGGTCGATGAGGGCGACCACCGTCACCCCGGCTGAGACGTCGGCGCCCGGCTTGAAGGGGATGCGGCGGAGCTGGCCGCTGACCGGGGTCGAGACGACGTAGCGCTGCTTGATGCGGGTCTTGCCCTCCTCGCTGACGGTGGCGCGCAGCGGGCCGACCGTGGCGCGCGCGGTCTCCACCGGCGTCGGTTGCGGGCGCAGCCCGAGGGCGGCGAGGGCGAGCAGGACGGCGGCGGCGAGGAGGAGCGGCCAGCGGCGTTTGGGTTTCGCGGGAACGTTCATGGCGGGTGGGTCTATTCCGGCGCCTTGAGCGCGCCGAGGAGATCGAGATGCTGCAGCTTGCGGAGGACGACGAGGGCGGACAAGGCCGACGCGAGGGCGACCACCAGCACGGCAAAGGTGTAGGTGTAGCGGGTGAAGACGAGGGGCAGGCGCACGGTCTCGGTGTTCACCGAGGAAATGATCGCGGCGGCGATGCCGGTGCCGAGGAGCAGGCCGACCGGCACGGCCAGCACCGCGAGGACCGCCAGTTCGATCACGATGACGGCGCCGACCTCGTGCTGGGTCATGCCGATCACGCGCAGGGTGGCGAGTTCGCGCGCGCGTTCCGCGAGCGAGATGCGCGCGTTGTTGTAGATCACGCCGAAGGCGACGATCACAGCCATCGAGAGGTAGAGCGTGGTGAGCATGCCCATCATGCGCGCGGTCGTCTCGCGGAAGCTCTGGCGCAGCGAATCCTTGATCGACAGCCAGCTGATGCGCGGCACGCCCTTGATGGCGCGGAGGAACGCGCCGCGCTGCGCCTGGTCGATGGTGAAGCTGGCGCCGGTGATGACGTCGCCCTCGCCGAGGAAGCGGTTGATCGCGTGGAGGTCCATGTAGGCCGCGATGCCCGTGAAGTCCCGGGCCAGGCCGGTCAGCGGCACGGCCCCGATGCGTCGCCGGCCCTCGAGCGCCTCGACAACCAGTTCGTCGCCGACCTTGGCGCCGAGCACGTCCGCGAGCTTGGCGGAGACGATGATGCCGTCGGGGGGAGGCATGATCTCGTGTCCGTCGTGGTCGATCGCGCGGCTGTGCGCGGCGCCCGGCTCGAGGCTGCGCACGCCGATCTGGCGGTTGATGCCGTGGAAGTGGATCCGCGCGGCGAAGGAGCGGTCGGGCTCGACGTGGAGGACGCCGGGGAGGCGCTCGAGCTCGTGCCGGATGCGGGCGGACGACGGCTCGGCGAGGCCGAGGTTGAGGTCCTGGCGCTGGACGACGTCCCACTGGTTGTCGAGGATGTCGGCGATGCCCGACTTGAGCGTGTTGGGCAGGATGAGGAGGGCGGTGGCGAGCGCGAGGCCCGCGACGGTGAAGCACGCCTGCGCAGGCCGCCGGCCGAGGTTGCGCACCGCGATGCGGAAGGAGTGGGAGAACAGGCGGCGCAGCCCGGTGCGCTCGATGAGCGAGGGCCGGTAGTGGGCCGGCGGCTCGGGGCGCATCGCCTCGGCGGGCGGGAGCCGCGCGGCCTTGCGCACGGCGCCGAGCACGCCCGCGACCACCGCGAGGATGCCGACGCCGAAGGCGAGGGCCATCGCGGTGCGGTCCAGCCGGAACGACAAATCCGGGAAACGGTAGAGTGGCGCGTAGAGGCCGAGCATCCACCGGCCCTGGAGCTGGCCGGCGAGCCCGCCGAGCACCGAGCCGCCGAGCGCGATGACGGCGGCGAACTTCAGGTAGTGGATCGCGATCTCGCGGTTGCTGAAACCGAACGCCTTGAGGATGGCGATCTGCTCGCGCTGCAGCGCGAGCAGGCGCGAGAGCACCGCGTTGGTCATGAACGCGGCGACGCTGAGGAAGACGGTGGGGAAGCCGATGGACAGGATCGTCAGCGTGCGGATCTCGTCGGTCACGCGGATGTGCGATGGATGGTCGCGGCGGCTGTACGCGCCGCGGCCGCCGTAGGGCTTCAGCAGCTGGTCGGCCGCGGCGATCACCGGCGCGGGGTCGGCGCCGGGCGCGAGCTTCAGCGCGAAATGGTTAAAGGCCCCGTAGAGGTCCCACGCGGTCGCGACCTCCTTGTACGACATCCAGAAGATGCCGTAGGAGCGGCTGTCGGGCAGGGCGGCGCCGGGGCGCGACTCGAAGATGTACTCGGGCGAGAGCACGATGCCGGCGATGCGGAAGTCCTGGCGGCGGCCGTTCATGATCAGCGCCAGCGTGTCGCCGGGGTTGAGCCCGTTCGCCAGCGCAAAGGCCTCCCCGACGAGCAGCTCGCGGCGGGCGCCGGGCGCGAGCCAGCGGCCGCGGCGGAGGAACAGGCGGTTGAGCTCCGGTTCGCCGAAGTCGGGGAGCGAGCGGACGAGTCCGCTCGCCGGCTCGTCGAGCCCGGGCAGGTCGAGCGTCACCTGGCCGGCGATGTCGGTCTGCACGCCGGCGACGCCGGGGAGGGCGGCGAGGCGCTCGCCGAGGTGGTTGGGCGCGCGCTTGAGCGAGCCGAAGACGTCGGCGAAGCGGTGGCTTTCGTAGTAGTCGGCGCGCGCGCCCTCGAGCGAGGCGATCAGGCTGCGCGTCGTGATCATCATCGCGAGGCCGCAGGCCATCACCACGGCGACCGCCCCGGCCTGGCCCTTGAGGCGCTTCAGGTCGCGGAGGAGCTTTCTGTCCAGATGCGGAAGCATCAGGAAAAGGCCCACGGCCAAATCCCAAACGCCATGGAAGTTGCCGGGACCACTGGGGGGCGGCGGGAGGCTCCGGCTTGGATACTGGGGTTGGGCATTGGGAGTTTGCCCTGCGCTACCAGCGCAGGGTCGCCGGCGCGGCCCGCGCGGCGTTGCGGCGCTCGGACTGGACGCGTCCGTCCATGAACCGGATGACGCGGTCGGCCATCTCGGCCATGACGGCGTTGTGGGTGATGATGACCGTGAGCGTGCCGAGCTCGCGGTTCGCGCGCTCGAGGGCCTCGAGCACGACGATGCCGGTCTTGACGTCGAGCGCGCCGGTGGGCTCGTCGCACAGGAGCACCTCGGGCCGCTTGGCGATGGCGCGCGCGATGGCGACGCGCTGCTGCTCGCCGCCGGAGAGCTGCGCCGGGAAGTGGTCCAGGCGCGCGCCGAGCCCGACCATCTCGAGCGCGGCCTCGGGGGCGAGCGGCTGGTCGGCGATCTCGGTGATGAGGGCCACGTTCTCGCGCGCGGTCAGGCTCGGGATGAGGTTGTAGAACTGGAAGATGAAGCCCACCGACCGGCGCCGGTACAGCGTGAGCTGCTCTTCGGTCGCGTGCGTGAGGTCGGTGTCGCGGTAGCGCAGGCGTCCGTCGGTGGGGAGGTCGAGCCCGCCGAGCTGGTTGAGCAGGGTGGTCTTGCCCGAGCCCGACGGGCCCAGCAGGACGATGAGTTCGCCCGGAAAGAGGTCGAGGTCGACGCCGGCCAGCGCGCGCACCTGCGCGGTGCCTTCGCCGTAGGTCTTCACCAGCCCGCGCACGTGGAAAACGGGGGCGGACGCAGCGGCGGGTGCGGTGGCAGGGGGCGGATTCACGCGGCAGGACGGCCGGACCCTACCGCCGCGCCGGGGCGAAGCAATCCCGCGCCGGCCCGGGCGACCGCAATTGAGGTTCGGTGATAGGGCGGAGAAGCGCGGCTGCGGCCCGCCGCAATCGGAGTTGTGGTCCGCGGGGCGGGTGTTTGTGCTGGCCGCATGAATCGAACGGACCGCCTCGTCGCGATGGTGCTCTTCCTGCAGGGACGCCGCGTCGTGCGGGCGTCCGAGCTGGCGAAGCACTTCGAGGTGACGGAGCGCACGGTGTACCGCGACATCGCCGCGCTGGGCGAGGCGGGCGTGCCGATCACGGGCGAGGCCGGGGTGGGCTACTGCCTGATGAAGGGCTACCAGCTGCCGCCGGTGATGTTCACGGCCGAGGAGGCCAGCGCGCTTTTCGTCGGCGGCGAGCTCGTGAAGCAGTTCACCGATGCGTCGCTGCAGGGCCCGATGGCCTCGGCGCTCGACAAGTTGCGCGCGGTGCT
>CAYMSE010000130.1:0-7974 GCA_964392935.1 uncultured Oleiharenicola sp. | reverse complement strand
CACGATCACGATCGCGGTCGGCCCGTATGTGGTGGAGGCGCCGCGGGACGTCGACGGCACCCAGCTGCCGGCCGGCCGCTATGCGATGTTGGAGGTGACGGACGATGGCGTCGGGATGCCGCCCGAGGTCCTGCGCCGGATCTTCGAGCCCTATTACTCCACGCGCCACCACGACCACGGCAGCGGCCTCGGGCTCGCGGTGGTGCAGGGCATCGTGCGTGCGCACGGCGGGGCGATTTCCGCGGAAAGCGATCCGGGCAAGGGTACGCGGATGCGGGTGCTGCTCCCAGCGACCGACCAGCCCGCGGCGGAGGCACCGGCAGTCCAGCCGGAACCGCGGCGCGGCACAGGGCGGATCCTGCTGGTCGACGACGAGCCGATGATCGCGGATCTGGGCAAGCGCATGCTCGAGAGCTTGGGATACGAGGTGGTGCTGGCGTTCAGCGGCTCGGAGGCCCTCGCGTGTCTGGCGCGGGAACGAAGCTTCGACCTCGTCATCACGGATCACACGATGCCGCATCTCACCGGGCTGTCGCTGTTGGAAAAGCTGCGGGCGGACCGGCCGGGGCTGCCGGTGATCATATGCACGGGCTACAGCGAGACCCTGAACGCCGCGACCGCGCGCCAGCACGGGGCTTTCGGCTTGATCGACAAGCCGTTCCGCCAGGTTGACCTGGCCGACATGGTGGCGCGGGCGCTGAAGCAGGACGCTGCGCCGCCCGCCTGAGTCCGGTGCCGGGGCTCAGGCCGCAAGTCCGGCCGCCAGCGTGAGCGCGCTTTTCGCGCGATTGAGAATGTAGATGTGGTAGCCCGGCGCGCCGTGGGCGATGAGGTCGCGGATCTGGCCGAGCGCCCATTCGATGCCCAGGGCCTCGACGATCTCGGACGACTCGCCGGCCGCCTCAAGTCGCTTGATCAGTCGGTCGGGCAGGGTGGCGCCGCACATTTCCGTGAAGCGGCGGATCTGCTTGAGCGAAAGGACGGGCATGATGCCGGGAACGATCGGGATGGAGATGCCGCGGGCATGGCACCGCTCGACGAACCGGTAGTATGCGGCGTTGTCGAAAAAGAGCTGGGTGGTGATGAAACCCGCACCGGCATCCACCTTGCGCTTGAGGTTGTCGAGGTCGACCTCGGCGTTCGCGGCTTCCGGGTGTTTCTCGGGATAGCCACCGACCCCGAGGCAGAAATCCGGGTGCCGGGCCCGCAGGAGTTGCACCAGGTCGCTCCCGTAGCGGAGTCCGTCCGGCGGCGGGACGAATTCGTGGGTGCCCTTTGGCGGATCGCCGCGCAAGGCCATGATGTTCCGGTAGCCCCCGGCATGCAGCTGGTCGGCGATGTCATTGAGGTGGAAACGCGAGTGACTGACGCACGTGAGGTGGGGCATCACGGTGAAACCGATCTCCTCGCGGAGCAGGTGGCTGACCTGCGCCGTGCGTTCCCGGGTGCTGCCACCGGCGCCGTAGGTGACCGAGACGAAATCCGGTTCAATCCGCTTCAACTGCAGCGCGGTCTCGCGGAGTGCGGCGACGCCGGCATCATCCTTCGGCGGAAAGAATTCCAAGGAGCGCAGCGGGCGCTTCCGCGCGAAGAGATCGGAAATGGGCCGGTCGGGTGTCATTTACGAATCAATACATACGCATTTCTTGATGCGTAAAGCACGAACTTCACCACCGGCGAAGGGGGATCCTCAACCGCCGACCGCTGCTTCCCGGGATTTTTCGGTTTTCAAACGGAGCTGGCCGCAGGCGGCGGCGATATCGTGACCCTTCTCGCGCCGCAAAGTGACCGAGACACCACCGACCTCCAGCACGCGGGCGAACTTCTCCTGGCGGGTGATGCTCGGACGTTTCCATTCGAGGCCTTCCACGGTGTTGTACGGGATCAGATTCACGTGCGCGTGGAGGTCGTTGGCGATGTCCCGCAGCTTCCCGGCCTGGTCGAGCGAATCGTTGACGCCGTCGATCAGGATGAACTCGAGGGTGACCATGCGGCCGTGCGCGTCGGAGAACGCCTTCACCGCCGGCAGCAACTCGGCCAACGGCCAGCGTTTGTTGACCGGCATGATCTGCTCGCGCACCTCGTCGGTCGCGCCGTGCAGGCTGATGGCGAGGCGGATGCCGAGGGGCTCGGTCGCGAGCTGGCGGATCTTCGGCACGAGGCCCGAGGTGGAGAGCGTGATCCGCCGCGCACCGAAGCCCAGGCCCCATTCCGCATTCAGGATCGTGAGTGCCCGGATGATGGCGTCGTAGTTGTGCAGCGGTTCGCCCATGCCCATCACGACCAGGTTGTCGAACGAGACCAGCTCGGCGCGGGCGCGGGGCGTCCGACTATCCTCCTGGCGACAGACCTGGATGAGCTGGTGCACGATCTCGCCCGCGGACAGGTTGCGCTTCAGTCCGGCGAGCCCCGAGGCGCAAAACCGACAGCCCATCGCGCAGCCCACCTGGGTGGAAATGCAGATGGTCTTCCGTGATTTCTCCTGGCCGACACCGAGTTGCGGGGCGCGGATGATGACCGTCTCGATGAGCGACTGATCGTGCAATTTGAGCAGCAGCTTGTCCGTCACGTCCTCGGATTGCTTGCTGAGGACGAACGTGGTGGGCGTGAGCTCGAACGACTCTGCAAGCCACGCGCGCAGCGGCCGCGGCAGGTTGGTCATCTCGTCCCACGCCGCCACCCGCTTCTTGTAAAGCCAGTCCAGGATCTGTCGGGCCCGGAACGCCGGGTGGCCATGGTCGGTCAGCATCGTCGTCAACGATGCGAGCGTCTCGCCGTAAAGGGTGGGTTTTTCGGGGCGGAGGGCCATGCCGGGAAATTGACTTGGACAGGGTTGGGACGAATTCGCAGAGTTCAAGTAAGAGCATGAACCTGATCCACCGGCATATTTTCGCGAACGTCTTCCTGACGTGTTCCGCCTCGGTGGTGATGTTCGGCTTCGTGCTGATGATCGGCAATGCGATGAAGGACCTGCTCGGCCCGGTGCTGGCCGGGCAGATCGAGATCAACACCTTCATCCGGCTGGTTGGCCTCCTGGTTCCTTTCGTCTTCTACTACGCGTTGCCCATGGGGATGCTTACGGGGATCCTGCTCGTGCTCGGCCGCATGTCGTCCGACCGGGAAATCACGGCGCTCCGGGCCTCGGGCGTGAGCGTGGCGTGGCTGTCGGCGCCGATCGTCTTCCTCGCGCTGCTCGGGGTGGTCGCGAGCCTGGTGATCAATTTCCAGTTCATGCCGGTCGCCCGGCTGGCGTACCAACGCGAGTTCGCCGAGGCGGTGCGGCAGAATCCGCTGAGCTTCATCGTGCCGAAGACCTTCATCCGGGACTTTCCCGGCGTGGTCCTGTACGTGGGGGAGAAGCGGGAAAACCAGCTGCGGGACTTCTGGCTGTGGGAACTCGACGCGCAGAACCGCGTGCGACGCTTCGCGCGCGCGGATGCGGGGCGGCTCGACTACGACGAGGCGAACAACAAGCTCGTGCTCACCCTCGAGCACGCCCAGGCGGAGGTCCGCGACGAGAAGGACCCGGAGAGTTTTCGCGAGGCGCACGGCGCGGCGGCGTGGGAGAAGGCGACGTTCGACCTGCCGCTCCACAAGATCGCCGGCGACCGCATCGTGCAGAAGAAGCTCAAGTGGTACACCTTCCCACAGCTGATGGCCGAGTGGATGCGGCTGCGGCGCCCGGATCCGGCGCTCCCGCGCGGCGACCAGGCGAAGCAGCTCATGCGCGTGCAGATCACCATCCAGGAGAAATGCGCCACGGCGTTCTCGGTCCTGTCCTTCGCGCTCATCGCGATCCCGCTGGGGATAAAGGTTTCGCGCAAGGAGACCTCCGCCAACCTCGGCATCGGCCTGATGCTGGCGCTGGGCTACTATTTCGCGAGCATCATGGCCGGCTGGTTCGACAACTATCCCGCGCTCCGCCCCGATCTCATCGTGTGGCTGCCCAACCTCCTGTTCCAAGGGCTGGGCCTGTGGCTCTTCTACCGGGTGGACCGGTGACGGCCGGCACGCAATCCCTGTAACTCCGTGAGCGGGCAGGCGTCATCTCCCGTGTGCTCAGCAATAGACACACATCATGGTTGAGGAATCGTTCGACTTTGCCGGTTGTCTCGAACGGGTGCGGTCGCGCGATCAGGCGGCCGCCCGGGCTCTCGTGGAGCAGCTGTATCCGCAGGTCATCCGCATCATCCGGTCGCACCTGCCCCGGCGCATGGCGGAGGAGGATCTCGCCCAGGAAGTCTTTTTGAAGATGTTCTCGCGACTCGAACAGTACCAGGGGGCCGTGCCGTTTCCGCACTGGGTGTCGCGGATCGCGGTCACGACCTGCATCGACCAGCTGCGGGCGCAGAAGCGGCGGCCGGAATACCGGTGGGCGGACCTGCCGGAGGAGCAGGCCGAGGTGCTGGACCACGTGCTCAGCGACGAACGCGACGCCGCGCCGGGCGCGGCCCTCGCCGCCCGGGAACTCGTCGACCGGTTGCTCGGGCAGCTGAAGCCCGACGACCAGTTGGTCATCCGGCTGCTGGACCTCGAGCAGAAGACGCTGGCGGAGATCAGCACGCTGACCGGCTGGAACCAGACCTTGATCAAGGTGCGCGCAGTCCGGGCGCGTCGGAAATTGCAAAAGCTGTTTCAGGAACTACAAAGCCAGGAGAAGTCATGAGCCAACCCGATCCCCGCTGGAACCGTCTCGTGGCGCTTGCCCGCCAGGCGCCGGCGCGCGACATCGCGCTGCCCCCTGGTTTCGTCACGCGCGTGGTCGCGCGGTCGGCGGGCGCGCCGGCGCGCGACGCCCTGCTGGAGCGTTTCGCGGTGCGGGGCTTCTGGGCGGCGCTGGCCTGCTGCGCGGCGGTCACGGTGTTCAATTACCTCGAGCGCGCGCCCGAATCGCCCGAGGAAGTGGGGCTGGATGATCCGATCGCCTCGGTGCTGGATTTCTCGTGATGAACCGGCCCTGGAAACTCGTGCTCCTGCTGGTGGGCATCTTCGCGGCGGGGGCCGTGATCGGCTCGCTGGTGACGCTGCGCGTCGTGCGCACGCGCGTCGGGAACCGGATGATGCCGGACCGCTGGGCGCCGATGCACCTGAAGCGCATGGCCCAGGAACTCGACCTGCGGCCGGAGCAGATCGAGCAGATCCAACCGATCGTGCGGCGGAACATGGACGAGCTCGGCCGTCTGCGCAGCAAGTCGATGCAGGACAGCCGTGTCGTGTTCGACCAAATGCAGCGCGAGATCAGCGAGAAGCTCACGCCGGAGCAACGGGCCAGGTTCGAGCAGATGAATCGCGAGTTCCGCGAACGCCTGCGCCGTTTTTCCCCCGAGCGCGGGGGACGCCCGCACAGCCCGCCCCCGGACGGCGCGCCGCCGCCGGAGCGCGAAACCGGCGCCACGCCGCCCAAGCCCTAGCGGTTCCGCGCGGCGGGGGATTTTGTTTGCAGGGGTGGGGGTCGTGCCTACGGTCCGCCTTGGCCAGGTGCCATGCATGGGCAGGCGCGTGAACCCCGCCAGGGCCGGAAGGCAGCAACGGTGACGACGTTCTCCCAGTGCCGTGGAGTGCCTGGCCACTTCATTTTGTTTTTGATCTTGGGATTTTGATTCCCGATTTTCGCCCTCCTTGAGCAGCGCCTACCAAGTCATCGCCCGCAAGTGGCGGCCCCAGACGTTCGAAGACGTCGTGGGTCAGGACCACGTGGTGCGGACGCTGCGGAACGCCATCGCCCGGAACCGCATCGCGCACGCCTACCTCTTCGTTGGCCCGCGCGGCACCGGCAAGACGAGCACCGCGCGGATCTTCGCCAAGGCCCTGAACGTCACGGGCGGTCCGAAGGCGGATTTCGACCCCAACGACCCGATCGCCCAGTCGATCGCGGACGGCCGCTGCCTCGACGTGATCGAGTTTGACGCGGCCTCGAACACGCAGGTCGACAAGATCCGCGAGTTCATCATCGACACCGTGGCCTACGCGCCGGCCCAGGGCCGCTACAAGGTCTACATCATCGACGAGGTCCACATGCTGTCGGCCGGTTCGTTCAACGCCCTGCTCAAGACGCTCGAGGAGCCGCCGGCGCACGTGAAGTTCATCTTCGCCACGACCGATCCGCAAAAGATGCCGGCAACCGTGATCTCCCGCTGCCAGCGCTTCGACCTGAAGCCGATCCCGACCGAACTGATCGTGCAGCGCTTGAAGAAGATCGCCGGCGCGGAGAAGATCAAGGCCAGCGACGCCGCCTTGGCCAGCATCGCGCGCATGGCGGACGGGGGCATGCGGGATGCGCAGTCCATCTTCGACCAGATGATTTCGTTCTGCGGGGCGGAGATCGGCGAGGCAGATGTCCTCGACGTGTACTGGCTGGTCTCCGCCGCAAAGATCACGGAACTGGCCGCCGCGCTGGCGGCCGGGGACCACAAGCGGATTGTCGCGATCGTCGACGAATGCGACGAGAACGGGCGCGACCTTTACCGGCTGCTGGTCGACCTGCAGGCCCAGTTGCGGTCCGTGCTGCTGGATTCGATCGCCCAGGGCGGCACGAGCGGGCAGCTGGGCGTCCCGATGACGACCGAGCAGTTGACCCGGCTGTTGGATGGACTTCGCGAAGGCGAGGGCGGCGTGAAACACGGCCTGTCCGAGCGCATCAACTTCGAGGTCGCCCTGCTGAAGGCGGTGGAAGCCAGCCGCGCCCGCGCAATCGACAGCCTGATCAAGGAAATCGCCACGCTGGCGGAGAGCCTGCCCGCCGACGGCTCAAAAAAAAACGACTGACGGCCCCGGTTGAGGCCTCGCGTCCCGACGAGGAGTCCGTGCCGGCGGCGGGCGAACCACCGCCGGGCGCCCCCGAGGCCGAGGCGCCGGTGGGCCCTTCCCCCGAGGAGGAGGCCGCGTTTCTTGCCGAGCAGCGAACCAACGAACCGTCGTTCCGCGCGCCGCCACCGGTCGCGGAGACTGCGCCGGAACCGAGCGGGCCCCTGCCGCCGCTGGAGGAATTGGTGCAACGCATCCCGGCCCCGAGCCGGGAGTTGCTGGAGGAGCTGTTCCGCGCGAAATTCGTGACGGTAAAGCGCGTGCCGGCTTCAGCCCTGAAGTGAGCGGCTGACCGGCCAGGTGCCGCCGATCGGCTGCAATCCGTCGAGGCCGCGCGAGTAGAGGTAGGCGTGGGCGGACGGCGCGAAGGGATTCGGCGCGAAGAGCACGTCGATCCGCTGGTAGAGGCCCTCGTCGACCCCCTCGAGGCGATCGAGCTCAGCGAGGCAGGCGTCGGTCACGTTCCACAATTCGCCCGTCACCCCGTCGCGATCGCCCGGGGCGCGAACCATGCCCGGATACTCGCCCAGCGAGTACAGCACGTACCCGGGTTCGGTGCGGACTTCGCCCACGAACTGCTGGCCGGCGAGGAAAAGGTGGTTGGTCCCCCCGCGCTTGAGCGTGCCGTAGACGAAAACCGGGTTCATGCGTTCAGCACCTCGATGGCGAGCACCGTGGCGTTGTCGCGCCCGCTGCTCTCCAGCGCGGCGGCGACCAGGCGCTGCGCCAGCACCGGCGTGTCGACCAGGCGGAGAAGTTCCTCAAGGTGCCGGTCCCAGAGGCCGTCGGTGATCCCGTCGGTGCAGATCAGAAAACGGTCGCCCCGGGTGCAGGGGAGGGCGCCGAACTGGGGATCGACGAATTGATGACCGGCACCAAGGGCCTGGTGCAGCACGTTGCGGCGCGGATGCGTGCGCGCCTCGCGCTCGCTGAGCTGTCCCGTGCGGCGGAGCCAGCCGACGTGGGTGTGGTCGTTCGAGAGCTGGCGGAATTCGCCGCCGGCGGGGAGATGGTAGATGCGGCTGTCGCCGATATGCCCGAAATAGAACCAGCCCGGCGTGAACCAGCCCATGCTCAAGGTCGTGCCCATGCCGCGGCATTCCTCGTACGACTCGCCGAGTCGGAGCAGGTCCGCGTGGACGGCCTTGAAGAGTTCGCCGAGGGTGGCGT
>CAYMSE010000129.1:0-2507 GCA_964392935.1 uncultured Oleiharenicola sp. | reverse complement strand
AGGCCGCTGCCGATGACCACCACGTCGTAGTGGTCATCGATGTCTTTGAGCCAGTCGTAAGCCATGAAGGGGCCACATGTGAGTGAGCCCCGGCGGAAAGCGCAACTCAGAGTTTGAGCGCGCGCAAATACTTCAGGCTGTCGGGTATGCAGACAAGCGGCGTCGCCGTCTCGTCCTCGATGAAGTAGTGCTGCACGCCCGTTTCCTCCGCGGTCTTCAGCACCGCGGGCCAGTCGATCTGGCCGGTGCCAACCGCGACGTTGTCGATGACCGGGGCCGCGCCGGAGGAGAGGCCGGTGACCGCGCCCTTGCGGATGTCCTTCACGTGCATCAGCGCCCAGCGGCCGGGATGCTTCTTCAGCAGCGTGACGGGATCCTGCCCGGCGTGAAACACCCAGAACACGTCCATCTCGAAGCAGACGAACTCGGGCTTTGTTTCCGCCGCGATGATGTCGAAGGCCGTCTTGCCGCCTTCGGACGGAAACGCGACGAACTCGAAGCCGTGCGGGTGCAGGCCGTAGGCGATGCCCTCGGCGCGGAACGCCTCGCCCCACTTGTTCAGGTTGGCGGCGACCTTGTGCGCCTGCTCGGCGGTCAGGCCCTCCGGTCCGTGTGGAATCCAGGGGGAGATCACGTACTTAACGCCGAGCGCCTTCGCCGTCTTGATCGCCCCGGCGAGATCCTTGTCCAGCGCCTCGTAGCCGATGTGCGCGCCGACCGGTTTCAGGCCGCGCTCGTGCACGAGCTTCATGTAGTCCTCGGTCGACAGGTTGCCCGTGCCGGCGGTCTCGATCTCGACGAGGCCGTACTTCTGCACGAGGTCGAGCGCGGCGGGCACGCCGGCCTTCACTTGTTCGCGCAGGCTCCACATCTGGAGGCCGAGATGATCGTGGAAGCTGGCGGCGAAAAGGCCGGGGACGGCCACTGCCGCGACGAGGACGGACAGCAATCGGGGAGTTTTCATGGGGAAGCGAATTAAGGCCTCACGTCCCGCTTTTTTGCAAGATGTGATAGTTGGCCATCGAGATGCCGCTCAGCATGGCCCCGACGATGCCGAGGAAGCCCTGGTCGGTGCCGCACAGGTACAGGTTGCGCAGGTGCGTGCGCCCGTCGCGCACCTTGCGCGGGGCGCCGTAGATTGCGCCGTTGAGGTGGCCGGTGAATTTCCGGACGGTGCGCGGCGTGAACATGTCGGTGGTGAGGAGCTGCGCCGCGAGCACGGCGTCGTCGACCGCCGGCAGGAAGCGGCGCGCGCTGCGCTGCATCGCCGCGAGACCGGTGCGCTTCGCCGCCTGGTAGTCGGGCTCCGCCAGCGCGGTCCACTGGTCGCAGCTCGCGAGGCAGGTGACGCGAAACCAGCCTTCGGCCAGCGCCGCCGCCCCGTAGTCGAAGTTGTTTGGGAAGCAGATCACGCCGCTCCGGAGGTCGATGTGCTCCGCGGCACGCGCGTACTCGAAGCGCGGCGAGTCGTTGAAGAAGATGATGGTGTCGTCGCCCCAACCCCACGCGGCCGGCGCCTGCCGGTAGACGGCGATGGTTTCGCAGAACGACAGCGCCCCGGTGTTGGCGTCCGCCTCCGCCGCGTGTGCGGGCTCGCACAGCCGCAGCGTTTCGGGATAGCCGGCCGACGAGACCACGTGCTCGGCCGTCACTTCGCTTCCGTCGTCGAGGACGAGCCGCGCCGCCCGCCCCTGCTCCTCCACGATGCGGGCGACCCCGCATTTCATGCGCCGCTCTCCGCCCGCCTGGCGGAACTTCTCGAGCAGCACGCGGATGATCACGCGCACGCCGTCGAGCGGACGGGCGAAGCCTTCCAGAAAGAGCGCCTTGAACATGATCACGAACTGGCCGAACTCCATGTCCCTCTCCTGGGCGCTGCCGTAGTACATCACCGGGCAGAAGAGCATGTCGGTGAGCAACGGATCGGTGAGATGGCGCCCCACGACCTCGCGCGCCGAGAGGGGCTTCGCGTCCAGCGCGACGTCATCGTAGGTTCGCACCAGCTGCACCAGGCGGCGCCAGCCGTCCGCCTGGGCTGGGAACTTCGCCACCACTTCCGCATCGAGCACCGCGAAATCGTTGGTGAAGCGCAGCGTCGTCTCGCCGGCCGGGCCGAAGGCGATCTTCGACTGCTTCTGCGGGCAGAGCGCGAACTCCTCGCGGTCGATGCGCAATTGCCGCAGCAGCTTGCCGAGGGGCGTGCCCTTCACGCCGGGCGGCACGAAGTTGGTCATGGCGTGCAAGCCCACGTCGAATTTCCGCCCGCCGAGGCTGTAGAAGCTGTTGAGTCCGCCCGGCGCGTTGTGGCGCTCGAAAATGCAGACCCTGCGACCGAAGTGCGCCAGCCGGATGCCCGCCGCGAGTCCGGACATGCCCGCCCCGATGATGGCGACGTCGTAGTGGGAATCCTTCATCAGCAAAAAGGCGGGATCAGGGATCCCGCCCGGCAAGAACCAGAACTGTCGGGAAACGACTCAGGCCTTGGCCTGGAACTTCGGGGTCAGGTA
>CAYMSE010000128.1:0-5072 GCA_964392935.1 uncultured Oleiharenicola sp. | reverse complement strand
TACTTCGCGTCCCGTCGCGAAGCGGAAGCGGCGTGGATGGAGTTCCGCGAGGCGGTCCGGCCCGAATGGATGATTGCCGCGCCGAGCACGCAGGAGATGCCCGACCAGGACTGGAAGGAGAGCTACAAGGAGCATTTCAAGGCATGGCGATTTGGGCGACTGCATTGGGTTCCGGAATGGGAGCGAACGAGTTTCCACGTCCCCGCCGGTGAAGCGGTGCTTTGGCTCGATCCGGGAATGGCCTTCGGCACCGGGAATCACGAGACCACGCGGCTCGTGGTGGAGCGCTTGGTGGAATTTGCGGAGTCCAGTCCGCGGGCGCGGGTGATCGATGCCGGATGCGGATCAGGCATCCTCGCCCTGTCGGCCGTGAAGCTGGGATTTCGCGACGTGGTCGGCTTTGACAACGACCCGCTGGCGGTCGAGGTCAGCCGGGAGAACGCAAAGTTGAATGGCTTGGCGGAGGAGGTGCAGTTCATGGTCGCGGACCTGAAAACGGGATTGGCGACGCGCCGTGCGGACCTGGTGCTGGCGAACATTCAGGCGGACGTTTTGCAGCAGTTCGCGCCTGAGTTGCTCCATAGTGTGTCCCCCGGTGGTGCGCTTGTGCTCAGTGGCATTCTCGCGCACGAACTCGGAGCCGTTCGCATGACCTTTCAGCAAATCGCAGTCGGGTGGACGACCAAAGATCATGTCATGGGTGAATGGTCCGACCTGGTGCTGCGCCGTCCCTAGAGGAATCTCCAAATGGCGTGGAGCGCCGGGAGATTTCCAGCCGCCCAAAGCGCCCAGAACCGCCTGGGTTTGTCCGCGGATAGAGTCAGATTGAATGCGATGGTCATCGGGAGCACCGCGCGCGTCACCGCCCAATAGCCACTCCATACCCAATCCCCCAGTACGAACAACAATGCTGCGTAGGCGACGCCGACCCGCCACCAGGACGACTTAGGATCGGGCGCTCTAAGCAACACAATCACCTGCGTCGCAAGAGAGGCCACAGCGATCAATCCCATCGCATAGCGGCTTTGGATGGAACCGTGCGCGAGTGACGAGATGCTGCGGAAGAGGAATTTAATCGCACCAAGCGCCGGCCAATCGAAGTTGCCCTGTTCACCAGGAAGAGGTTGAAATCCCAACCGCAACCAAACGTAAGCGGACCACGCCATCATGGGTGCGGCGATCAATGACCAGGTGAGCGCGCTACGGAACAGGGATGGAGTCTTGCCCCCCGGGACCTTCAGCGCGATGGCACCGATGAGGCTGGTTTCCTTGGCGAGCGCAGCGGCCGCCAGGAAGAGCGCCGAGCTTCTCTCCTTGGATTCGGACCTGCTCAACCGGATGGCGAACACGAGTAGCAGCAATGCAGGGAGATCGACCAGCGATTGCCTGACACTCTCGAGTACTCCCATGCCGAACATGCACCCCGCCCATTTCGCGATTTGTATGCTCGTGTCGCCCGCAACCTCCTTGGCCAGCACCCAGCCCAGGATTATCCAGCATGCGACGTTGATGGCTGCGTAAACCTGCAACGTCCACCACGCGGAACCTCCGCCCAGGACACCTGCTACGGCCGGCACGAGAATCCGGCGCGCGCGATACGACGGCGCGTCAATCACACGATTCAGCTCGCCGGGATCGGATAGAAGCGGATCAAGGGCGATTTGCGCATAGAATTGTCCGTCGTATCCATTGGATCCCCGAATGGTCTCGATCGGGAGGCCGTTCAGGGAGTGGTGACGGCGGCTTTCCCACGGTTCGCCAAAACGAATCAGGCTGGTCAGCCCGCTGACGGGATTGAATTTCGACGCCACCAATCCGCACAGCACCACGCAACCGATCAGATAGCTGATTCGGGCACTCATTGGTGCGGACGCGGATTGCAGCAAACAGGCTTCGACGCGGGGGAATCGAAGCTCGTGTGCAAGGCTAGAAGAGGTCGATTGGCGTACGTGACATGAAATCCTCCATGTACGCGGTCGTTGCCTTCCCTTCGATGAAAACGGGGTCACTCATGATCGCCTTGTGCAGCGGAATGGTGGTCTTGATACCACGGACGAGATACTCGCTTAGTGCGCGATACGATCGCTGCAGGGCGATTTTGCGAGTCGATCCAAAGCAAATCAGCTTCCCGATCATTGAGTCGTAGTATGGCGGTATCGCGTAGCCGCTATAGACGTGAGAGTCGACGCGAACGCCGTGCCCGCCTGGAGCATAATAGAGTGAGATTGTGCCGGGAGACGGGGTGAAATTGCGTGCCGGATCCTCCGCATTGATGCGGCACTCGATCGCATGCTTTTCGAACTTGATGTCGCCCTGGTCGAACTCGAGCTTTTCGCCATTTGCCACCCGGATCTGCTGCTTGATGAGGTCGATCCCGGTGACTTCCTCCGTCACGGGGTGCTCAACCTGAATGCGCGTGTTCATCTCGATGAAGTAGTAATTCCCTTTTGCATCGACGAGGAATTCGATTGTTCCGGCGTTCTGGTATTCTGCCGACTCGGCGGCCTTGACGGCGGCTTTCCCCATTTTTTTGCGTAGATCCGCGGTCAGAAATGGCGACGGCGACTCCTCGATTAGCTTTTGGTGGCGTCGCTGCACCGAACAATCGCGTTCACCAAGGTGGAGAACCTTACCGTGGCTGTCGGCGAGGATCTGAAATTCGATATGCCGGGGTTTTTCGATGTATTTCTCGATGTAAACCGCGCCGTTTCCAAACGCCTTCTCCGCTTCGTTCCGGGCTACGTGAAATTCCTTCGCAAAGGAGACGTCATTGTGGGCAATTCGCATCCCCCGGCCACCTCCGCCGGCCACCGCTTTGATGATTACAGGATATCCTATCTTCCGCGCCACCTTCACGGCCTCGGATTCGTTCTCAATCGGGCCATCAGAACCCGGAACCGTGGTCACACCGGCTTTTCGGACGGTTTCCTTGGCGATAGCCTTGTCGCCCATGATTCGAATGCTCTTGGACTTTGGGCCTATGAACTTGATGTTACAGGACTCGCATTGCTCGGCGAACTTCGCGTTTTCGGACAAGAAGCCATAGCCTGGATGAATTGCGTCTACGTCGGCAATTTCAGCTGCACTTATGATGCGATCCGCGCGCAGGTAGCTGTCAGAGCTTTTGGGTCCGCCAATGCAGATCGCTTCGTCTGCGAGCTGAACATGCAGCGATTGGACGTCGGCTTCTGAATACACGGCCAGCGTCTTTATGCCCAATTCGCGGCATGCGCGAATGATGCGAAGTGCAATTTCACCGCGGTTGGCGATGAGGATCTTTTGGATCATAATAGAGTTGAGGCGGACAATGATGCCCGGCTCGGTGTTCGCCTCAGCTCAACTTAATCTTGAAGAGCCGTTGTCCGTATTCGACAGGCTGACCGTTCTCCACCAGAACTTCTACAACAGTTCCCTTCGTTTCGGCCTGAATTTCGTTCATGATCTTCATGGCCTCGATGATACAAACCACGGTCTTCTCTTCCACCTTCGCTCCCGTTTCAACAAACGCTGGATTCTCGGGTGAAGGTGAGCGATAGAACGTTCCAACCATGGGTGACTTCACATAGGCAAATCCTGCTTCTTCTGTAGTTCCTTCGCTTCCGGAGGCCGCAGAATTGCGTGCAGATTGGTTAGGTGATTCAACCACCGCTGGCGGAAATGGGTGGGTCGACTGCTGGATTGGAGCAATCACCGGCTGGCCCCCAGCTCCACGCTTGATCTTGATTTTGAAGCCTTCCTCTTCGAATTCGAATTCAGAGAGTTCGGAGCGCTTCATCAGATCGATGATCTGCTTAATCTGTTTTAGGTCCAAGCAATCGCCTTAGTTGAGTTAATCCGGCAGGTGGTTAATGGCCACTGCGAGGTCGGCGTTCAAAAGAAGTTTGGACCACCTACGCAATCACTGAATTACCCGCCGACGGTATTTTGGTAAAAACAGGCACTTTCGCCAGGAAATCGCCTCAAATACGTCGAAAACACCTCGATTTCTGCGGTAAATTCAACGGCGGTACCAATGCGTCTATTGCATTTTCACGCAGTCGGCTGCCCCGGCGATAGATGTTTGTTTCTTGTAGCAGAGCTGTCTCGTGGTTGTGGGTTCAAACTACCTGTCCGCACAAGTGTGTCGCCTGAGATTTCTACGGCCAGTTTCAATATAGTGCGGGAGAGAGCAGGTCATGTATCAAATAAAATGATACCGAAATACAGGATGTTTGTTGAACGACCTTGTGCTTCCGAAATCGAAGCATAGGTAAAATATTGCGAGAAAAGAAATTTTGTAAAACGCTACTTTGCAATACCTTATATCATCTCAATTTCCTGTGCCTAGAAAGGTCTTGATTAGAGAAATCCGGTTTGCATGTTCCGCTCTCCCCTCGGCGCACTCTTCAATCAAAGTGATTCGAATGGTGTGCCGGGAATCCCTCGAAGATTGTTCATTTTTCATATTTTCCGGAGATATTTTCGGGAAAAGTATTGACGACTGAACTCTAGGATGTCCTCTTGGACGTCTTTCCCTTCAAAGGAAGCGGTTCTTTGAAATTTACTTTGTGCGATTGATTGGGACCCCCAATCAAATATTCCAAGTATGATATAGCATATTTGCTATCATCATTTTAAGTAGTTCATGAATCACTAGGATTCGTGCTCTCTTTTATCGGAGAGTTTGATCCTGGCTCAGAATGAACGCTGGCGGCGTGGTTAAGACATGCAAGTCGAACGGTGTTTTCGCTGTAGCAATACATCGGGAACGCAGTGGCGAACGGGTGCGTAACACGTGAACAATCTACCTTTTAGTGTGGAATAGCTCGGCGAAAGCCGAATTAATACCGCATGTGGTTGTCCTTCGCATGAAGGGCATACTAAAGTCAGGGACCGCAAGGCCTGACGCTAATAGAGGAGTTCGCGGCCTATCAGCTAGTTGGCGAGGTAATGGCTCACCAAGGCTAAGACGGGTAGCTGATCTGAGAGGATGATCAGCCACACTGGAACTGAGACACGGTCCAGACACCTACGGGTGGCAGCAGTTTCGAATCATTCACAATGGGCGAAAGCCTGATGGTGCGACGCCGCGT
>CAYMSE010000127.1:0-7684 GCA_964392935.1 uncultured Oleiharenicola sp. | reverse complement strand
CCGCTCGGCCACCGCATCATCGAGGTGCCGGAGAATCCGGATGCCGCCGAGATCCAGCGCGACCCGCACCTCGGGTTCATCGCCTACGTGCCGGTCGGCAGCGTCAAGCGCGGCGAGGAACTCGTCACCACCGGCGGCGGCAAGACCGTCCTCTGCATGACCTGCCACGGACCCGACCTGCGGGGCTTCACGGTGCCGGAGGTCGGCCCGGTGCCGGGCATCGCCGGCCGCTCGCCGAGCTATCTCTACCGCCAATTGTTCGATATCCAGGGCGGCTTCCGCCATGGGAAGAAGGCCGACCTGATGAAACCGGTCGTGGCCAACCTCTCGGAAGACGACCTGCTCGCGATCGTCGCGTACCTCGCCTCGCGCGAGCCGTGAACGAACGCCGGGGGAGCTGGTCGTCCCCAACGAGCCGCTCGCCGCGGTCCGCCGGCCCCGGCCGCGTGCAATCCGCACCCGCGGTTTGGCCGCTCATCTCATCTCGCTGGCCAGGCCCGGCCCGAAGGGGGACAAATGCGCCACGCGCTTTGTCATGAAATCTCCCATCCTCGTTCGTGCCGTCCTCGCCGTGGTTCTCGTGATGTCCGCCAGCCGGACCGTCGCCGCCGATGCCATCGAAGGCAAATGGCTCGGCACCGCCGGCGCACCCAACAACCGCTCGGTCTTCGGGCTCGAGATCACACGTGACGACGCCGGCAAGCTCGCAGGCGCCGTCACGCTGGTCGAGTTGAACTACTACGGCGCCAAGCTGCCGGAAATCCGCGACGCCGGCGGCGGCAAGATCGCCGTGCCGGCCTTTGGCCTCGAGCTGACGCTCGCCGGCGACGAACTCTCCGGGCACCTGTCCGACGGCGCCGCCGTGTCGCTCCGGCGGAGCGACCGCCTGCCCGTCGATCCGCCGGTGCCGGCCGACCTGCCCCGCGGTCCGGGCCCGCGTTGGCAGACCAAGCTCGGCAGCGCGATCTTCGCCACCGCGGCCGTGCAGGATGGCTTCGCCTACGTCGGCACGGTCGGCGGCGTGTTCCAGGCCGTGAGCCTGAAGGACGGAGCCATCGCCTGGACCTTCAGCGCGGGTCGTCCGGTCTTCGGCGAAGCGCTCGCAACCGACGACGCAGTGTATTTCGTCTGCGACAACGGCTTTCTCTTCCGCCTGGCCCGAGACACCGGCAAGGAGGTCTGGCGCTACAACCTCGGCGACGGGCTGGTCTCGCGCATCCTGCCGCACCCGCAGGTGTACGACTACGACTACCAGGCGCCGCGTCCGACGCTGGCCGACGGCGTGATCTACGTCGGCGCCGGCGACGGCGGCTGCCACGCGGTCAAGGCCGCGGACGGCTCGCGGGTGTGGCGCATCGCCGCGAAGGGCAAAGTCCGCACCGACGCCGCCGTGAATGGCAACCAAGTCGTTTTCACCACCGACGCCGGGCTCGTGATCGCGCTCGAGGCCGCAACCGGACGCGAACTCTGGAAAAAGGAGTACCCGGCCCCGGTGACCAGCTCGCCGGTCTTCATCGGCGACAAGCTCATCGTGGGCGGGCGCGACAGCGTACTGCGCGCGGTCAATCCCGCGAACGGCGAATCACTCTGGCGGCTGGGGTTCTGGGGTTCGTGGGTCGAATCGACCCCGGTGCCGCAGGGCGACGATCGCTTCCTGCTCGGCTCGTCGGACCTGCGCCGGGTCGGGCTCTACAGCGCGAACGAAGCGCGGATCCTTTGGCGCACCGACGTGTTCGGCTGGGCCTGGGGGCGTCCGTTGCCTGCCGGCGGCCGCGTGTACGTCGGCACCGGCGGCGCGAAGCCCTACGAAATCCGCCACGTGGCCGCCCTTGCGGCGTTCGACGCCGTGACCGGGCGGATTCTCTGGCGCTGGCCGCTCGACGAACCTGCGGGCGAATATGTGTGGGGGTTCGCAGCCTCACCCGCTCGCGGCGGCGACACGGTCGTGATTGGCGCAATAAACGGCACGCTCTACGGTTTTCCCGCGGAACTTTGACGCGAGGGAACGAAGCAGTTGCCGGGATGGCGCAGGCGGGTAACGTGCGACGGTCCCTCGTTTCCCTCCGCATGCAACTCGACACCTATCGTTATGCCGAAACCCGCCGCAGCGGCGCCCTGCGCGTCGGTGTGACGCATTTCCTCCCGCGCGGCGTGCGCAAGCAGGACTATTCCCGCCGCGACTACTTCGACGTCTGGCTGCCGCTGCTGTCCCCCAGCCGCGACCTGTTGCAGGCGATCCACGCCGAGGAGATCACGTGGGCCCAATTCATCCGACGCTATCGCGCCGAGATGAAGCGCGCGGAGCCGCGCCAGGTCATCCGGCTCGTCGCCGCCTGGGCGCAGCGCCATCCCGTGAGCCTCGGTTGTTTCTGCGCCGATCCCGCGCACTGCCATCGCACTATTTTGCAGCAATTGGTGGTCGCGGCCGCCGCCGAACTGCCGCCGGCGCCCGCGGTGCCCGCCCGGTTCGCCAGCCCGGCGTGCTCCATGCCGGAAATCGAGGACTGAGGATGCGCGAAACCCCCGCCCGTTCCCTGTTCGAGCGACTCGGTGGCCGGCCCGGCCTCGCGCGCCTCCTCAGGCATTTCTACGCGGATGTCCGCCAACACCATGTCATCGGACCGATTTTCCTCGCGCAGATCGAGGACTGGCCGGCGCACCTGGAGAAGATCGCGGATTTCTGGTCCGGCGCCACCGGCGGCCCGGCGAACTACCGCGGGGCGATGCCCGCGAAGCACCTGCCGCTGGAGCTTCGCCCCGAACACTTCGCCGCGTGGCTGGATCTGTGGGGCCGGAACTGCCGGGCGCACCTCCCGGCGGCCGAGAGCGGCGAGATGATCGCGCTCGCCCACACCATCGGCCAGCGGCTGAGCTACATCGTCGGCGCGTCGAGCACGCCGCCGGCCTGACGCGGCGGCGGACGCCCCGCCTTACTTCGAGCCGTCGCCCTTCTTCAGGAACGGCGAGAAGAGGTCGATCGGGATCGGCAGGAAGGTCGTCGTGTTGTGCTCGTTGGAAATCTCGCGCATCGTCTGGAGGAACCGCAGCTGCAGCGCGATCGGCTGCTCGTTGATCATGGCCGCGGCCTGCACCAGCTTCTCGGCGGCCTGGAACTCGCCCTCGGCGTTGATGACCTTGGCGCGGCGCTCGCGCTCGCTCTCGGCCTGGCGCGCCATCGCCCGCTTCATGTTGTCGGGCAGCGCGACGTCCTTCACCTCGACGGCGGTGACCTTCACGCCCCAGGGATCGGTCTGGCGGTCGATGATTTCCTGCAGCGTCTGGTTGATCTTTTCCCGGTGCGCGAGCAGGTCGTCGAGCTCGGCCTGGCCCACGACGCTGCGCAGCGTGGTCTGCGCGATGAGCGACGTCGCCTTGAGGAAATTCTCCACCTTCACGACCGCCGCCTCGGGATCGATCACGCGGAAGTACACGACGGCGTCGACCGCCACCGGCACGTTGTCGCGCGTCATCACGTCCTGCTTGGGCACGTCGATCGTCACCACGCGCAGGTCCATGCGCACCATGCGGTCGACGATGGGAATCAGCAGCACGAGGCCCGGACCCTTCGCGCGCAGGAGCTTGCCGAGACGGAAGACCACGCCGCGCTCATACTCGCGCAGGATGCGGATGGCGCTTGGCAGCACGATCGAGGCGAGCACGAAGGCCGTGATCACCCAGCCGGCCAATTGCATGACGGTGCGGATCGGATCGGATTCCATGGGATTCTCCTAGTTGTTGGGTTTGACGATCAAAGTGAGCCCCTGCACGGCCGTCACGACGACCGGACGCCCGGCCTCGACCGGCACGTCGCTGCGCGCGTTCCAGTTCTCGCCCTCGACGAACACCCAGCCGCCCCCGCCGTCGATCACGCTCGCCGCCGGCACCACGCGCCCGACCAGCGTCTCGCGACCGACCCGCACCGGCAGCCGTTGCGCCCGCAGTCCCGCGCCCACGACGAACAGGAAGAACAGTCCCGTCAGCACCGTGCCGGGCACGATGAAGCCCAGCGACAACTGAAAAGCCGGTCCCGCCTGGCCGAAGAGCATGAGCGAGCCGAGGAAGAACGCGATGATGCCGCCCGCCGTGAGGATGCCGTGCGTCGCCGCAAACACGTCCGCGATGAACAGCACGACCGCGAGCCCCACCAAGGCGAGGCCGGCCACGCTCACCGGCAGGATCGAAGCCATGTAGAGGGCGAGGATGAGCGCGATCGCGCCGGCCACGCCGGGCAGAACCGCGCCGGGGTTGCTCAATTCCCCGATGATGCCGTAGATGGCGATGAGCATCAGCACGAACATCACTTCCGGCCGCCACAGCAGCTGGAACACGCGCTCGCGCGCGAGCATCGGCAGGCGCGTGACCTCGGTGCCTGCGAGGCGGAGGACCCGCCCTTCGCTCAACGGGCGCCCGTCGATCTGGCGCAACAAATCGGGCACGTCGCGGGCGATGAGGTCGATGACTTTGAGTTCCAGCGCCTTTTCCGCCGTGATGCTGGCGCTTTCGCGCACCGCCTCCTTGGCCCAGTCGGCGTTGCGGTGCCGCCGGTCGGCGATCGCCTCGATGTAGCTCGTGGCATAATTCTCCATCTTCTGCTTCATCACGTCGCCGCCGGCATCCTTCTGCTGGGTCAGACCGCCCCCGCCCATCTCAACCGGGTGGGCGGCGCCGATGCTGGTGTTGGGGGCCATGGCGGCAACATCCGCCGCCAGCGTGATGAAGCAACCGGCGCTCGCCGCATTCGCCCCCGCCGGGGCAACGTAGACGACGACCGGCACCTTGGAGCCGTAGATCGATTGGACGATCTCCTTCGTCGAGTCGAGCAACCCGCCCGGGGTGTCGAGCTCGATGACCAGGCACGATGCCTGGCTTGCCGCCGCGCGCGCGATCGCCCGTTCGACGTAGCCCGCTGTCGCCGGGCTGATCGCCCCGTCGATGCGGATCAACATCACCCCACCCTCGCCCGCACTCGCGGTCAGGCGGGACGTGATCGCCACCACAGCCAGCACCACCATGGGCAGCCAGCGTTTCATCTTCAATTCACCGTAGTTTCGCCGTCCGGGATTGGCAAACCGCAAGCGTGCCTTCGAAGCTGCGCTACTCCGGCCAATCAGAGCATACCGTTCGCGAAGGCAAGCCGGCGACCGGGCGGGCCGCAAGCGCTTGGGAACTGACGGCAGGCGATTGCCGGCCGGGGTTTGGATCCGCCCGGAAGCAGCGCGCCGCGGCGCAAGTTTCTGTCGCGAATTCTTACGTTCTCGCGCGGGCTGGGTTGCCGGAAGAGATCCGCGTGCGCACAAAATTCCGAATATCCACCTGGCGCACAGCTGCTTGACTCACCGCTCCACCTCCGGGTTGGAAATGGTTCGGCATCTGCATCTAGCCGCGGGCCCAACGGCCACCGGGCACAATCCCAAACACCTGAACCCATGAAAAGATACCTATCCCTGCTCGTACTCGGTGCCGCGCTGATGCAACCGGCGCGTGCGGATCAATTCGTCGTCAACGGCCAGTTGTACGACATCACTGCGCAGAATCTCTCGTGGAACAACGATTCCGCGATCCTGATGGCCAATCCCTGGTACGGCTTGGACTATTCCGGCGCGCTCGCCTTCTCGAGCGCGGTTGGGTACTCGCTTGGCGCCCAGCAACCCGGTTCGCAGTTGGCCTCGCAATGGGGACCGCTGTTCGTGTACGACGCGAATCTGGATTCCGCGGGCAACACCGGATTTGGCTACCAGCCGACCACCTTCGCCGCCTTCTCCTCGTACACGTTCACGTACGCGGTCGGCAAGGCGGTCGCGACTCCCGACGGTGGATCCACCCTGGGATTGCTGGTGGCCGGTGTCCTGGGCTTTGCGTGCCTGCGACGGAAATTTCCCGCGGCCTGAACCGGTGCGCCCCCTCCGGCCCCGCCTCAGCCGCGGGGCTTTTTTCTGTCCGGCAAGCTCGTCGCCTCAGGCCACCCGTGACCAGAGTACCTTGAGGTAACGGCTCTCGAGGCAGTTCGAATACACCGGGTGGTCGATGCCCGGGCCGGTGCGGTCGAAGATCTGCAGGCGCCGATTGAGCCGGTGCACGCCCTTGATCACGCACTCCTCGAAGGTCTCGAGCGACACGAGGCCCGAGCATGAGCAGGTGACGAAGAGACCGCCCGGGTTCACCAAGCTGGCGGCGATGGTGTTCAGGTCGGCGTATTTCCGCATGCCCTCGGCGGCGAACGCGGGGTCGCGGGTCATCACGAACTTCGGCGGGTCGCAGAGCACGGCGTCGAACTTCTCCCCGTTCTTCTGCATCTGCTTCGCGTAGGCGAAGGCGTCGGCGTGGACCCACTTGAGCTTGTTGGGCGAGACCTGGTTGAGGTTCGCGTTGCGCCGGCCCTGGGCGATCACCTTCTCGTCGAGGTCGACCGCGGTGATCTCGCTGGCGCCGCCGAGCGCGGCGTTCACCGAAAATCCGCCGGTGTAGCTGCAAAGGTCGAGGACGCGCATCCCCTTCACCAATTCGCCGAAGCGCTTCCGGTTGTCCCGCTGGTCACAGAAAAACCCGGTCTTGTGGCCCTCGGCGAAGTCCACCTCGTACTTCACGCCGTGCTCGCGGATGCGCACGCGATCCGGGGCGGAGGCGGTGAGTTCCTTCATCTGCGACGGCTTGATGCCCTCGAGGCTGCCGAGGTCGTGGTCCACATGCACGCGGACGTGTTTCGTGCCGAGCAGCTCGTGGAGCCGCGGCAGCCATTGCGGCAGCCGCAGGAAAATACCCAGCGAATAGACGTCGCAGTAGAGCGTGTCGGCGTAGCGGTCGATCGTCAGGCCGCTGAGGCCGTCGCCGTCCGAGTTGACCACCCGGTACGCGTCGGTGTGGGCGTCCAGCTTGAACAGGTCGCGCCGCAGCGCGACGGCGCGCCGGAGGGCGCCGTCGAAGTATTCCTCGCCGGCAGGTTCCGCAGTGTGCGTGACGACGCGCAGCGGCATCTTGGCGCGGGGATTGAACAGCCCGATGCCGACGCGGTTGCCGAACTTGTCGTACACCGAGACCAGGTCGCCGGGGCGCGCGTCGCGGGACACCTCGCCCAGCATGCGGGGGAAGATGGCTGGTTGAAACGAAACGAACTTGAGCTGCGCCCACGGCCGCGTCCAGCCGCTGCGGTCCACCGGGCCTTTCGGCGCGGCTTTCTCCGGCATCAGGTCGGGCACATCGAAGGCATTGTCCTCGGGTTCGTCGGGCATCGGCGTGACGGAAGACATCCCGCCGCGGCAGGGCGATGCATTTTTCCGCCGCCTGGGGGGGCCGCGGGGCGGCCCGCCCCGGGGCTGCGGCCGATTCGCCGGCACCAGCCCGGCGCGCGGAAGCCGCGGCGAGCCGGACAGGGGAGCACTGGTCGAAAATGAAAAGGCCGGTCCCGCGGGACCGGCCTCGAAATGCTCGCGTGCCTCAGGCGACGCGCTCGACGACGAGGGGCGGCGGGATCGGCCGCTTCGGGGCGAGGCGGTAGGCGTCCTTGAAGTAGTTGAGCGCCTGCTCGAGCTTCGCCTCGTCGTTGTAATGGATCATCATGAGCGGCTCGCCCTGCTTGACCTGCGTGCCGACCTTCTTGATCTCCGAGACGCCGACGGCGTAGTCGATCTTGTTGTGGTGCGCCGGGTCCTTGCCCGCGCCGAGGAGCGAGACGCCCTTGGCGATCATG
>CAYMSE010000126.1:0-4508 GCA_964392935.1 uncultured Oleiharenicola sp. | reverse complement strand
GAGCGCCGTGTTGAACATCCGGCTCTCGGGATTGAACGGGCAGAGCACGTTGAACGACGCGCGGATGAGCCGCACCGGCCCGAGCGCCCCGCTCCACACCAGCTCGACCACGCGCCGCGTCTGCGGGTGGAAGCGGTACATGAACGCCTCCATGAGCACGACGCCATGTTGGCGCGCCGCCGCGATCACGCGCTCGGTGTCGGCGGCGCGCAGCGTCAGGGGCTTCTCGCAGAGGACGTGCTTGCCGGCGGCGGCCGCGCGGATCGCCCACTCCGCGTGCCACGGGTGCGGCGTGCCGATGTACACCGCCTGCACCGCCGGGTCCGCGAGGAGCGCCTCGTAGCTGTCGTGCGCGTTGGCCGGGCCGAACTCCGCCGCGAACTTTTCCGCGTCGGCCAGCCGCCGCGCCCCCACGGCCACCAGCCGCCCGGTGCGCGACTGGCGGAGATCCGCCGCGAACTTCCGCGCGATGTGGCCCGCGGTGACGACGCCCCAGTTCAGCTTCGTGGACATGTCGCCCAACAGAATCCAGCCCCCAGCACGAGTCAACGCCCGCGCCGACGGCCCCTCGACCGCACAACCGCACCGGCCTTGCCCCCCACTGAAACCGCCCCCCGGCTCGCCGACGCGAAACGAGCCCCCGCGCCATCTCGCCACCCGCGCCAACGTCACGTAATACGTGACATCGGCACGGGCCCGAAATGGTCGTCCCGTGGAGGAAAGAAGGCCTGCGGACGAACTGAATGTCACGTATTACGTGACGTTCGGTGGCGTGGCGCGTGGCGCGCCCGGTGCGGCTCGGAATCCCGCCGGCGATTGTAAGCAACGGCGCGGCCGCGCGCGCGTCCAACCCCGCGTGAACTCCCCCGACTCCGCCCTGCTCCTCGATGCGGGCCGCTTCCTCCTTCGCGGCGTGCATCTCGACCTCTCCGACGCGCTCCGCCAGGCGGCGCTCCTCAAGGCCTCGCGCCTGCTCCGGCACCACCAGCGCCTCGTCCGCGTGCGCATCGACCTCGACCACGACGCGGCCCGCGGCCGCGCGCAGGCCTTCGGCGCCACCGGCCGGCTCGAGCTCGGCGGACCCGACCTCGTCGCGCACGCCGTGAGCGAGAACGCCTACAAGTCGATCGACCTGCTGGTCGACAAGCTCGACGCGCTGCTGCGCCGCAGACACCAGAAGCGCGTCAACACCCGCAACGACAAGCGCCGCCAGGCCCCGGACACGCTGCACGGGAAGGACTGAAGTGCGGCAAGCGCCTGCAAGGCCCGCGCGCAGGTGAAGGCCGACGGCGTCGTTTCGTAAGTTCGCGGCCACGGCCGGTCATCGCTTCTCCCTTCCGTCCCGCGATCCAGCAATCGCGGGGAAAAAGACCCACGCAAGCGAACGCGGCGCCGACCTCCGTGGATCCTTCGCTTCGCTCAGGACGGAATCTCGTAAACGCGCCAGCTCTCAGCTCTCAGCTCTCAGCGGTACGGCTGGTGCAGCTCGACCGGCTTCGCCTTGGCGCGCAGGCGGAGGTTGAGCATCTCCACGGCGAACGAGAAGGCCATGGCGAAGTAGACGTAGCCCTTCGAGATGTGCGCGCCCGTGCCCTCGGCCACCAGCGTGACGCCGATCAGGATGAGGAAGGAGAGCGCGAGGATCTTGAGCGTCGGGTGGCGGTTGACGAAGTCGCTGATGGTCCCGGCCGCCAGCAGCATGACGCCCATGGCCAGCACCACGGCTGCGATCATGACCGGAAGGTGCTGGGCCATGCCGACGGCGGTGATGACCGAATCGAGCGAGAACACGATGTCGAGGAGCATGATCTGCACGAGCACCGCGCCGAACCTGGCCGCGCCCCGCGCCGGGCTGTGGCCGCCGTCCTGGCCCTCAAGTTTCTCGTGGATCTCGTGCGTGCTCTTCGCCAGCAGGAACAGGCCGCCGAGGATGAGGATCAGGTCGCGGCCGGACACCCCGTGCCCGACGAGGGTGAAGAGCGGCGTGGTGAGCTTTGCCATCCACGCGATCGACGCGAGCAGCGCGATGCGCGTGATGAGCGCCAGCATGAGGCCGGTCTGGCGCGCCTTCGCCTGCTGCGCCTCCGGCAGCTTGCCGGCGAGGATCGAGATGAAGATGATGTTGTCGATGCCGAGCACGATCTCGAGGCCCGTGAGGGTCACGAGGCTGATCCAAACCTGCGGGTCGGTGAGCCAGTCCATGATGCCCGCGAGTCAGGCGATTTCGGCGGCTCCGTCAACGGCCGGCGCCGTGGAAACCCGGCGGTCTGTTTCCAGCCGCTCAGGGCGCCAGCCCGGCGAACTGCAGCCCGAAACGGATCCAGAACGGGATGGTGAACAGCGCGACGATCGTCGTGCCGAGCACGATCTGCACGGCGACAAGCGGCTGGCCGCCGTAGACGCGCGCGACGATCACCGACAGCACCGCCGAGGGCATCGCCGCCTGGACCACCAGCACCCGCTTCAGCTCCACCGGGATGGGCAGGAACTTCGCCGCCAGCAGCAGCAGCCACGGCAGGAGCGCGAGGCGCAGCAGCCAGCCCATCGCGATGACCCGCGGATTGAGCAGGTTCTTCGGGTCGCTCAGGTGCGGCGAGAAGCTCACCCCGGTCAGCAGCAGCCCGAGGGGGATGGCCGTCACCGCCAGCCCGTGGATCAGCACGCGCAGCACGTCCGGCACGTGGGCGCCCAGGCCGCTGAGGTTGGTCGCGAGGGCCAGGACGAGCGCGAGGGCCGGGGCGTTGAGGAGCTTACGCCAGCCCTCGGCCGGCGAGACGCCGCTCACCACCAGCACGCCGCCGGTCCAGATCGCAGCCTCGACGCCGGCGTTGTGCAGCAGCAGCACGGCGCGGCTGTCGGGCCCCCAGATCGCATCCATCAGCGGCAGCGGCAGGTAGCCGTAATTCGTGAGCCCCGCCGTCAGCGCAAACGTGCGCAGGCCGTGGCCGAGCGTCAGGCCGAGGCCTTTCGCCACGTGCCACGCGACCGCCATCGACACCAGCGTCAGGACGAAGCCCGCGGCCGGCGGCAGGAGGAGGTTGCCGGCCTCGTGCAGCACGGGGTTCAGCGAGACCGATTCGAAGATCAGGCACGGATACGTCACCCGCACGACGACGTTGAAGAGCGTGTCCTCGCCCGCCTCCGTGACCCAGTTCAACCGCCGCAATGCGACGCCGAGGCCGATCATCGCGAAGACCGGCAGGAGCGCGAGCAGCAGCTGGGTGTATGACATCATGCGGCGGCCCCAGCACACGGGCCCGACGTCGGATAACAACCGCAAATTCCGGCCCCGCCCCGCTCAGCGGGCCGCCATGGCCAGCCCCGCGAGCCGGCCGGTCGTCCAGGCGGATTGGAAGTTGAACCCGCCGGTCACGCCGTCGATGTCGAGCACCTCGCCGGCGAAATGCAGGCCGGGCGCGAGCCGGCTTTCCATCGTCTTGAAGTCCACCTCGGCCAGGCGCACGCCGCCGCAGGTGACGAACTCCTCCTTGAAGAGGCTCTTCCCGTCGACCGCGAACTCCGCCTCGCACACCTGCGCCGCCAGCGCGCGCAGCGGCGCGTTGCCGAGGCCGGCCCACGTCTGCGCCGGCGCGATGCCGGCCGCCGCGACGAGCTTCTCCCACAGCCGCAGCGGCAGGCCGAGCGGGCACCACGTGGTCAGCTGCTTCTTCGGGTGCGTGGTCCGCGCCGCCGCGAGTGCCGCCCGCGCCTGCTCGGCGTTGCCGGCCGGCGCCCAGTTGACGCGCAGCGTGAACCGATAGTTGCGCTCCGCGAGCAACCGCGCACCCCACGCGGAAAGTTTCAGGATCGCCGGGCCGCTCAGGCCCCAGTGCGTCACCAGCAGCGGACCGCGTTCCTGCAGCGGCGTGCCGGCGACCGCGGCGGCGGCGTCCTCGACCGCCACGCCGGGAATCTCCTTCAGCCGCGGGTCGGCGATGTGGAAGGTGAACAGCGACGGCACGAGCGGCTCGATCGCGTGCCCGCACGCGGCCGCGATCGCGAAGCCCGCGCTGGACTTGTTGCCGCCCGTCGCCACCAGCAGCCGATCCGCGGCGACGGTCTCGCCGGTGGTCAGATGCAGGCGAAAGGGGGAACGCGTCGTCTCCGACGCGTCCGACCCGGGCGAGCTCGCGGCGGGCGCCGCGCGCTCCACCGACTTCACCCCGCAATTCGTGCGGATGACGACGCGCGCGGTCCGCGCGGCGTGCATCAGGCAGTCGACAATGGTCTGGGAGCTGTCCGTGACCGGAAACATGCGCCCGTCGGCCTCGGTCTTCAGCACCACGCCGCGCGCCGCGAACCACTCGACGGTGTCGCGCGGCTGCCAGCGGCTGAACGCGCCGAGCAGCTCGCGCCCGCCGCGCGGGTAGCGCCGCCCGAGCTCCCGCGGCTCGAAGCAGGCGTGGGTGACATTGCAGCGGCCGCCGCCGGACACCTTGACCTTGGCGAGCAGGTGCGCGGTCGCCTCGTAGATCGTCACGGACGCGTCCGGCGCGGCCTCCGCCGCC
>CAYMSE010000125.1:0-10038 GCA_964392935.1 uncultured Oleiharenicola sp. | reverse complement strand
CCCACGCAAAATCTGCCCAAACACCATAAACGTAGCATTCAACACCCCGTCCCTATGATCGGCAAAATCAGCTGGTCCAAAAACAAACTCATCTTCGGAGGCACCACCCTTTGGGGACTCCTGCTCGTCGGCTGCGTCGTGGCTGACCGGACCGTCGTCGCTCCGCCCCAGATCCCGGGCGCAACCTATGTCGGGTCCAAGAAGTGCGCCGAGTGCCACGAGGACACGACCAAGCACTTTGACAGTGCCACCCACGCCCGCGTCGCGCTCAAGGACGACAAAGGCCAGGACATTGGCTGCGAGGCCTGCCACGGGGCGGGCTCGGTCCACGTCAAGGCGGGCGGTGGCAAGAACACGATTTCCAATCCGAACAGCAATCCCGAGACCTGCTTCACCTGCCACCTCGACAAGCGTGGCGAGTTCAATCTTCCGCATGCGCACCCGGTCCTCGCCGGCCAGATGGGTTGCGGCGACTGCCACGACCCGCACAAGGGTCACGCGGTCACCCGCACCGGCGCCGAGCTCGAGACGCCGAACGAGACCTGCACGAAGTGCCACACGGCGCAGAAGGGTCCGTTCCTCTTCAAGCACAACGCCATGGATGAAGGCTGCACGACCTGCCACAATCCGCACGGCACGGTGAACCAGATGATGCTGGTCGCCCGCGACGCCAACCTCTGCCTCAAGTGCCACCTCGAGCACCCGGCGGTCGAAGGCGACGGCAAGATCCTGGCGGGCGGTGAGGATCACCGCACCCGGTTGCAGAACGGCACCTGCTGGGTCGCCGGTTGCCACGAAGACGTTCACGGCTCCAACGCGAGCAAGGCCATGCGTTACTAACACCTGACCCAATACCGAACATGCATGCCAAATTCATCTCCCTGCGCCGGAACGCCGGCCTGATTGCGGGTCTCGGCCTTGCCCTTTGCTCGGTCGGCGCCGTCCGCGGCGCCGCCGCCAAGGAGGCCGACGCCTTCCCGACGTTCGACAGCTACATCAAGATCACCGGCAAGGCCGCGTCGGTCTCGGGCAACGAGGCGTCCTACGCCGAGCGCGCCCGCACCCCCGAGAGCGGCGCCTACGGCATCCAGGCCCTCCACCTGAGCAAGGATTACCCCAAGGACGTCACCCTCGAGGTCGACGGCAAGGCGCTCCTCGGCGCCGAGGACTACCTCGGGAAGTTCAAGCTCACCAAGAACGAGGTCGGCTCGGTCGAGGTCGGCTACAAGCGCTTCCGCACGTTCTACGACGGCGTGGGCGGTTTCTTCCCGAAGAACAACGCCTGGTTCGCGCTCAGCAACGAGGAGCTCCACACGGATCGCGCCAACTTCTGGGCCGACATCACCATCGCGATGCCGAACAAGCCGGTCTACAACCTGCGTTACACCAACGAGGCGCGCACGGGCCGCAAGGACTCGACGATCTGGGGTGACACCGACTTCACGGGCATCCCGATCTACAACGTCTCCAGCCTGAATCCGGTGTCGGCGAACAAGAAGCTCATCCCGAGCGTCCTCGACCTGAGCGAGCGCCAGCGGACGATCGAGGGCTCGGTCAAGCACACGGTCGAGAACACCGACTTCGAGTTCGTCGTCTCGCACACGCACAACAACAGCGACGACACGCGGTGGATGAACCGTTACCCGAACGAACTGAAGCCGTGGCCCCTGTACCGCACGAACCAGCCGGCCTTCCTCGTCGATCCGTCGAGCGCCAACAACTTCACCTATGGCTACGACACGCAGATGACGACGTCCAACATCTGGAACGTCACGGGCAAGTTCGAGACCCGCCTGACCGACATCGTCACCGCCTTCGGCGGCATCAGCTACTTCGACGCCAAGGCCGACATCGGCGGCGACCGCCAGATGAAGCTCGTGCTCGCCACGGGTGGCGGCGTCGTCCAGGCCGTCGGCGGCTTCGTCGGCGCCTCCGGCCGCCCGGCGTACTCCTACAAGACGACCGACGGCGAGACCTCGCAGGATACCCTCACGGCCAACCTCGGCCTGCGGCTGAAGCCCAGCAAGGACACCGTCGTGACGCTCGCCCTCAAGTTCGAGGACCAGAACATGGATGGCTTCAACACGGTCACCTACAACAGCACGAACATCAACCAGACCACCGGCGCGCTGACGCCCGTCAATGTCGTGGTGCCGAACCTGGCGAACCGGTCCGAGAGGTCCTGGGTGCCGGAGCTCGACTTCCGCACCAGCCCGATCGCGGGCATGACCGCCTACGGCACGCTCGACTACCGCTACGCCCCCGGCGACGACTTTGGCAACAGCGGTGGGGTCACCACGGGCGGCGGCGTCGGTTCCCCGGTGATCAGCTACGACAACACGAAGCTGAACCAGGGCCACTACAAGGTCGGCATCAACTGGGATGTCGCGAAGGCATTCACGCTCCGCTTCGAAACCTTCCTCAAGGACCACACGAACAAGTACACCGGCTACGACGTCAGCGCCGGCAGCGCCTACGTGCTGGGCTACACGTTCCACGGCTACAAGCTGACCGGCATCGTGAAGCTCAACCCGACGCTCACGGTCACGGGCCGCTACGTCGGCCAGATCGGCACGATGGAGACCGCCGTCGACGACGAGGAGAACTACCGCAGCATGGACGCGAAGAACCACATGTTCGGCGCCTCCGTCGACTGGAACCCGAACAAGACCGTCTACTTCCAGGCCAACGTGAACTACGTGCTCAACACGATGAAGACCGGCTATCCCTCGATCGGCCTCAACGGCAACGACGTGCTGCGCGACGCGGACAACAACTACACGAGCGGCAACGTCGTCACCGGCTTCGCGGTCGACAAGAAGACGAACGCCCAGCTCGAGTACACGTTCTACCGCGCGGACAACTACGATCCGCTCGCGCCCCCGTCATCCGTCGCCTACGGCGCCGGCCTGAAGGAATACACCGTCACCGCGGGCGTGAAGCGCGTGCTCACCGACCGCATGGTCCTCAACGCCAAGGTCGGCTACATCGACAGCAAGTCCGACACCACCGGTGGGAACACCAGCTTCAAGGGACCGGTCGCCTACCTCGCGATTGATTACTCCCTGTAAACCTGCAACCCCTGTATATCCTATGAAGACCACGACCAAACTGGCCATCGCCGCCTTCGGGCTCGCGATTGTGACCGGGGCCGCCCAGGCGGCGCCCGCCTCGGAAAATTGGGACAACTCCTGCGCGTCCTGCCACGGGGCGGACGGCAAGGGTCAGACCAAGCAAGGCAAGAAGCTCAAGGTGAAGGACTACACCGACGCGGCCGTCCAGGCCGAGATGAAGGACGACGCCATGCTTCAAGCCATCACCGACGGCGTGAAGGCCGAAGGCAAGGAGCGCATGAAGGCGTTCAAGGACGAGCTCTCCGCCGACGAGGTGAAGGATCTCGTCGCCTACATCCGCAAGTTCAAAGCCTGACGCCGCGTCCGCGCGGCTTTTTCCGAGCCGACGCGAGCTGACTGTGCTCGCGTCGGCGCGTTTTTTATCCACCCGCAGTCCCGCCCACGGCCATGAGTGACTCCCCGCAACCTGCACCGAGCCCGGATGCCAAGCCGCGCTCCCACTTCAACAACTGGATCAGCGCCATCGGCGCGGTCGTCGCCATCGGCGCGCTGTTCTCGTTTGCGCTGCTGACGTGGATGGACCTGACGGGCTCGAACAAGAACCCGTACCTCGGCATCTTCACCTACCTCGTGGCGCCCGGCTTCCTGATCGGCGGCCTGGCGCTCGTGTTCTTCGGCGCCTGGGCGCAGCGCCGCTGGGCCATCAAGCACGCGGCGACGATGCCGGACAAGTGGCGGCTCGACATCCACAGCCCCGCGCAGCGGAAGATCCTCGCGCTCTTCGGGGCCGGCGGCGTGCTCTTCCTCCTCCTGAGCGCGTTCGGCAGCTACCAGACGTACCACTACGCCGAGTCCACCCAGTTCTGCGGTCAGGTCTGCCACTCGGCGATGAATCCCGAGTTCCAGACCTACCAGCGCGGCGCGCACGCGCGCGTCGACTGCGTGCAGTGCCACGTCGGCTCCGGTGCGAAGGCTTTCGTACAGGCCAAGCTCAACGGCACGCGCCAGCTCGTCACCTTCACCCTCGACAACTACCATCGCCCGATCCCGACGCCCGTGCACAACCTGCGCCCGGCGCGCGAGACCTGCGAGAAGTGCCACTGGCCGGACAAGTTCCACGGCAACATCGACCTCAGCTTCGACCACTACCTCTCCAACAAGAAGAACGACAGCTACTCCGTGCGCATGCTGCTGCACGTGAACTCGGGCCGGCCCGGCAGCCCGATCGGCGGCATCCACTGGCACGTCAACCCCGACAGCGAGGTCCAGTACTACGCCGCGGACGAGAAGCGGCAGGACATCGTCTGGATGCGCGTGCTGAACAAGAAGGACGGCACCGCCCGCGTGTACCGCAACCAGGAGTTCAAGGGCGAGCCGCCGCCGGCGCTCATCCGCTCCATGGATTGCATCGACTGCCACAACCGCCCGGCGCACGTCTTCCCGACGGCCAACGACGCGGTGGAGCGCGCGATGGGCACGGGTACCCTCAGCACCAAGCTCCCCAACATCAAGCGCAGCGCCGTGCAGGCGATGATCCAGAAGGACATCGCCACCGCCGCGGACGCGCAGGCGAAGATCGCCGAGTTTCTCACCGCGAAGTACAAGGACAACCCGGAGCTGCCGGCCACGATCGCCGAGGTCCAGCGCATCTACGCCACCTCGATCTTCCCGGAGCGCAAGGCCGACTGGCGGGTCTACCCGAACAACATCGGGCACAAGGACTGGATCGGCTGCTTCCGCTGCCATGACGACAAGCACAAGACGGCCGAGGGCCAGACCGTGCGCGCCAGCGACTGCACGTCGTGCCACACGATCATCTCCCAGGGCAAGGGCGAGGAACTCGCCTCGATCTCGACCACCGGCCTGGAATTCAAGCACCCCGGCGGCGAGTACGACGAGGAACTGACCTGCGCCGACTGTCACAACGGCGGCGTGCAGGGCAAGTGACGCATCGCTCCGCCGATGCGTCATCCTGAGGCCGCCACGCGGCCAAAGAATCTACGCCCGCGGCGGCAGCCACGCTCTACCGGCCCCGCACGCGCCCGGCGCAGTCCGCATCGCTCCGCCGATGCGTCATCCTGACGCCGCCACGCGGCCGAGGGATCCCTTGGCCGGGGCGCCGACCCCGGTGCCTTGCCTCGGTGCCTCGCTCCGCCGGTGACGCACCCCACACAAGATATGAGCACGCCCAGCCAAGCTGTGCGGAGCACCCGGGGGCCGCCCATGCGACAATCCAGCCAGGCTCATGAATATTACACCGCGGCTCCGCTGGGTGGTGGGAATCGTCGCAGTCCTCGCGGTTGCGCGGGTTTTGTCCGCGGCAGACGCGACCGCCCCGGCCGCCAAGCCGCCGCCGGTGGTGCCGAACAGCGAGTGCCTCGAGTGCCACGAGGCGGAATTCAAGTCGCGCAAGAAGGGTCTGCCGAAGGAATGGGTGGGCGTGAAGCCCGACGCCTTCGCGCACTCCGCGCACGGCCAGCTGGCCTGTGTCGAGTGCCACACGGCGATCACTGAGCCCGAGCATCCCTCGAAACTGCCGGCCGTCGATTGCCTGGCCTGCCACAAGGACAGCCCGGCGAAGCACGCCTTTCACCCGCGGCTGGCGCTAAACCCGCTGCCGGCGGGCGCGGACACCTCCTGCCGGGAATGCCACAATTCGCACGAGATGCTGGCGGTCAAGGACCCGGCGTTCGCGTTCTTCGACGGGCCGCAGATCGCCGCGTGCGGCCGCTGCCATGAGGAAGCGCAGAAGGGTTACGAGACCTCGGCCCACGCGTTCAAGCGGGACGCCGCCAAGGGCGAGCGGCTGACGCCCGACTGCCTTTCGTGCCACCGCCAGCCGATCACGGGCCAGGGGCCCGCGACCGTCGCACGCAAGCTGGCCCAGGCGCAGCTCTGCGAATCGTGCCACGTCAGGAAGGAGGCCGTCGCGAGCGAGTCGGCCATGGGGGCGAAGTTCGTCGCCGGCTTCGACCACTCGGTCCACGGCGCCGCCCTCCAGGCGGGCAAGGCCGAGGCGGCGAGCTGCACCGACTGCCATGGCGCCCACGCCATGAACAAGGCGGCGGTGGCGTCCGCCAAAATCAACCGCGCCCACCTCACCGAGACCTGCGCCAAGTGCCACCAGGACCAGGCGCGCGATTACCGCACCAGCGTGCACGCCGAGGCGCTGGGGAAGGGGAACCGCGATTCCGCCGCGTGCACGAGCTGCCACGGGGAGCATGACATCAAGGGCAAGGCGGACCCGACCTCGCCGATCCACAAGACCAACCTCGCGCAGCAGGTCTGCGCGGAGTGCCACGCCTCGGTGCGGTTGACGCGCCGCTACGGCCTGGCCAGCGACACCTTCAAGACCTTCTCCGACAGCTACCACGGCCTGGCGGTGCGCGGCGGCACGGTCAGCGCCGTGAACTGCGCGAGCTGCCACGGCAGCCACGCCATCAAGTCGCAGAACGACCCGACCTCGACCGTCAACAAGGCCAACCTGGCCCGGACCTGCGGCGAGTGCCACCCGGGCGCCAACGCGCGCTTTGCCGTCGGCGCCGTGCACGCCAGCGAGGAGCGGCGGGACGGCTCGGCGGTGCTCTACTGGATCGCCAACGTCTACGTCGGGCTGATCACCGTCGTCATCGGCGGGATGGTGGCCCACAATTTCCTGGATTTCCTGAAGAAGACGCGCCGCAAGCTGGCCCTCCAGAAGGGCGAGATCGCCGAGGAGCCCGTCGCGCACCGGCTCTACCTGCGCATGACGGTCAACGAGCGCTGGCAGCACATCGTGCTCGGGCTGAGCTTCGTGGCCCTGGTCGTCACCGGCTTCATGCTGCGCTATCCCGAGGCGTGGTGGGTCGTCACCCTGCGCCGGATGAGCTCGCGGGCCTTCGAGTGGCGCGGCTGGATCCACCGCATCGCCGGCGTCGTCATGCTGCTCAGCGGCGTGTGGCACATCGGGTACCTGGCGTTCACGGCGTCGGGCCGCAGCCTGTTCCGCGAGATGCTGCCGCGGTGGCGCGACGTCACCGACCCGTGGAAGGTCCTGAAGTACAACCTCGGCCTCGCGCCGGAGAAGCCGGCCTTCGGACGCTTCTGCTACATCGAGAAGGCGGAATACTGGGCCATGGCCTGGGGCACGATCCTCATGGGCCTCACCGGCGCCGTGCTCTGGTTCGAGAACGCCTCGATGGGCTACATTGCGAAGCTCGGCTACGACATCGCCCGGACGGTCCACTTCTACGAAGCCATCCTCGCGACGCTGGCGATCATCGTCTGGCACTTCTACTTCGTGATCTTCAACCCGGATGTCTATCCGATGAACCTCGCGTGGCTCACGGGCCGGATGTCCGAGGGCGAGATGCGCGAGGAGCACCCGCTGCAGCTCGAGCAGCTCAAGGCGGAGGAGGCCGCGCGGGCAGCCGCGGCCAGGGAGCCGGACCCGAAGGGCTGAGCCGGCGGGGGATTTCCTGTCATGAACACGCGTTTGTACGACCTGCTATCTCGCGAGAAGATGAGTGTTGCCGGCCTGGAGGCGATCTACTCCGCGCTGCGCGGCAATCCGGATTTCGCGGGCAACACCATCTGGGCGATGCGCCAGCTCGACGCCGACAAGGGCTGGCGGGCCGCCTGGCTGCTCAAGCGCCTGGCGAAGGAGCAGCGGCTCCGGGACACCGAGCTGCACGACGTCATCGCCTGCGCGGGCGAACTGGACCACTGGGCGGTGCGCCTGGTGCTGTGCCAGCTCTTCGCCCTGACGGGCGTGCCCGCTGCGGCCCGCGAGGAACTCTTCCCCTACCTGGCGGACTGCGCGCGCAACCGCCGGGTGATGATCCGCGCCTGGGCGATGACCGTGCTCATGGCCTGGCAGGAGGACCCGGCGTTCCACGACAAGGTGGACGCGATCCTGCACCACGCCCGCACCGACTCCCGTCCGTCCATGCAGGCCCGGTTGCGCCGGCTGCACCTGGCGCACCACTAGGGCGACTTCGGGAAGTGCGCAGCCGCCATCCCCTGTAGGTCGGGGTTCATCCCCGACGGTCGGGCGCAAAGCCCGACCTGCATTGGTGGTCGGCGCAATCCAGCTGCGACCGTTCCCGCCGCCGCGGCTGGGCGTTTTGTAGTCGCCCCACAAGAAACGCTCATGGGCCGGCAAGGCGTGCGGAGAGGGGAGCGCAAGAAACGCGCATACTCGGCGCACCATGGGATCCGTGCCAACAATGTGGACCCGCCGGACGATTGTTACCGTCGCCCTGCTTTTTGCCTTTGCCCCCGGCCTGCGCGCCGCGACAGAAGCGCCGGCGAAGCCGGATGACGCCAAGGCGAAGTCGCCCGCCGCCGCCACGGACGCCCCGAAGGCCGCCGTCGACCTGGCGGAGCTCGGGCTCGCGAACAGCGATTGCCTGGATTGCCACACCGCGAAATTCAAGGCGCGGAAGAAGGACGGCCCGAAGGAATGGGTGGGCGTGAAGCCCGAGGGCTTCGCCAAGTCGGTCCACGCGAAGCTCAATTGCATCGACTGCCATGCGACCATCAAGGAGACGCCGCACGACAGCAAGCTGCCGCCCGCGCAGTGCGCCTCCTGCCACGAGAAGGAGGTCGCCCAGTACGCCACCAGCATCCACGGCGTCAGCCACAAGATGGGCGAATCCGAGGCCGCCTCGTGCACGAGCTGCCACGGCACGCACGAGATGGTGCCGGTGAAGCACCTCGAGTCCCCCGTCTTCAAGCTCAATCTCCCCCAGACCTGCGGCAAGTGCCATGACGACAAGCGCCTCACCGACGAGTACCGCATCGGCAACAAGCACGCCTCGGGCAGCTACCTCGACAGCATCCACGGCAAGGCCCTGCAGAAGATGGGCCTGGTGGTCGCGCCCTCCTGCAACGACTGCCACGGCGTCCATGACATCAAGCGCACCGTCGACCACGCGTCGCGTTCGAACCACGCCAACGTCGCCGCGACCTGCGGCACCTGCCACCTCGGCATCGAGGAGACCTACAACAAGAGCGTCCACGGCCAGCTGCTCCTGAAGGGTGACAAGCAGGGCCCGGTGTGCACGGACTGCCACACCGCGCACGACATCGAGAAGCCCGCCACCGCGCACTTCAAGGCCGAGAGCGACCAGCGCTGCGGCAAGTGCCACGAGGACCGCCTGCTCCATTACAACGAGACGTACCACGGCAAGGCCATGGCCCTCGGCCAGCCCAACGTCGCCTCGGCGGTCGCCGCCTGCTACGACTGCCACGGCCACCACGACGTGCTGCCGGTCAAGAACCCCGAGTCGCGGCTCTCCAAGGAGCGCATCGTGCAGACCTGCGCGCAATGCCACCCCGGCGCCGGCCCGAAGTTCACCGAGTACCAGCCGCACGCCAACCCGCTGGACAAGGTAAACTACCCGGTCCTGAACAAGGTGTTCGTGTTCATGACGGCGCTGCTGATCGGCGTGTTCTCGTTCTTCGGCCTGCACACCGCCTTCTGGCTCTTCCGCTCGGTGTACCTGTACCTGACCGACTCGAAGACCTTCCGCGAGGCGAAGATCCAGACCCAGGTCGACGACATCCAGTACACGCGGTTCTCGCCGTTCGAGCGGACGCTGCACCTGATGGTCGTGACCAGCTTCCTGCTGCTCGTCATCACGGGCATGCCGCTGAAGTTCTACTACACCAGCTGGGCGAAGGTCATCTTCAGCCTGATCGGCGGCGCGCCGGTCGCGCGCTCGCTGCACCACTTCGGCGCGATCGTGACCTTCACGTACTTCGCCCTCCACATCGGCTCGCTCGTCAAGTTCGCCTGGCGCAACCGCGGCGGCGTGCGCAACCCCGCGACCGGCCGCTTCGAGTTCCGGCGGGTGTTCAGCGCGCTGTTCGGACCCGACTCGATGGCCCCGTCGATCCAGGACTGGCGCGACTTCGTCGCCCACCAGAAATGGTTCTTCGGCAAGGGCCCGCGGCCGCAGTTCGACCGGTGGACCTACTG
>CAYMSE010000124.1:0-4535 GCA_964392935.1 uncultured Oleiharenicola sp. | reverse complement strand
CGACGCCCACCGGGCAGTGGTCGCTGCCGTGCACGGCCGATTCGATCCACGCGCGCCGGAGGCGCGGCCGGAGCGACGCCGACGCCATCACGTAGTCGATGCGCCACCCGACGTTGTTGGCGCGGGCGTTGGCGCGGTAGGTCCACCAGCTGTAATGGCCGGGGCCCTTCTCGAAATGCCGGAACGTGTCGACGAAGCCGGCCGCGAGGTAGTCGCGGAAGCCCGCGCGCTCCTCGTCGGAGAAGCCCGGGTTGCCCACGTTCTCCTTCGGCCGCGCCAGGTCGATCTCCTCGTGCGCGACGTTGAGGTCGCCGCAAAACAGCACCGGCTTCCGTTTCTCGAGCTTGCGCGCGTGGGCCAGCAGCGCGCGGTCCCAGGCCTGGCGGAAAGCGAGGCGGGCCAGCTCCGGCTGCGCGTTGGGCACGTAGACGCCGACGACGTAGCAGTCGGCGAACTCCGCCGTGATCGCGCGGCCCTCCGCGTCGTGGTCGGGCGAGCCGAGCCCGAGCGTGACGGCGAGCGGCTTCTGCCGGCTGAACAGCGCGGTGCCGCTGTAACCCTTCTTCTGCGCGGCGTTCCAGACGCGCTCGTAGCCCTTGGGCCAGGCCACGCCCTGCACGTCGCCGGCGGTGGCCTTCACCTCCTGCAGGCAGATCACATCCGCCTTCGCCGCGCCCATCCAGTCGAGCAGACCCTTGCCGAGCGCCGCCCGCACGCCGTTCACGTTCCAGGAAACGAGTTTCATCGCCGCCCATTCGGCGCAATCGCCGCCGCGCGGCAAACCCAATCCGCCCGCCCCCTCCGGCCGGCCCGCCCCAAACCGCTTGTTCGTAATACGAACAAGCGGTTTGGGGACGCGGTCATAGGACAAAACCCGCAGTTGTCATCGGCGGCCCCCGCGTAGAATGTGCGCACCCTGTGAGCGCCTCCTGCTTCCCTCCGCTGCCCCTCGGGCAATCCATCCCGGCCAGCCCGCATGCCGTGTCGTGCAGCCTGCCGACGATGCGCGCCGTGCGCGGGTACGAGGAGAAGGACCCGGAGATCGTCCGCCACCTCACGAACGGCGACCCGCGCTTCGTCGTGCATCCCTTCGCCCGCCGGCTGGCCGCCCACCTCGTCGAGTCGACCCCCGCCCTGGTCGGTCGCACGCTCTGGCTCACCTCGTCCGCCGCCATGGCCCGCGGACTCACCGCGCACCTCGGCGCGGCCCGCGGCGCCGAGCCCTATTCCCAGGCCGGCCTCTACGGCACGTCGCATCCGACCGCGCCGGAAACCTCCGCGCTCGCCAAGACCTACCTGCAGAACATCGGCGGGTTCCTGTCGTCGCGCGAGGCCGAGGACCGCCTCGTCGCCCTGCGGCTCCTGCCCGGGCCGCACCCCGAGGAGCGCTTCGCCGGCGACGCCCCCGCCGAGATCCGCCGGCAGCTCCGGCCCGTGCTGCCGGGCGCGGCCGACCCCGACCTCATCCTCGCCAATTGCGGCATGAGCGCGATGCACGCGGCCTTCCGCGCCATCAACGCCGTGCAGGCCCCGCGCGGCCGCACCGTGTGGCTCCAGCTCGGCTGGCTCTACCTCGACACCATCGCGATCCTCCAGAAATTCACCCGCTCGCCCGCGGACTATGTCTACGTGCGCGACGTGCTCGACCTCGACGGCGTGCGGCGGATCTTCCGCGCCCACGGCGCCCGCATCGCCGGCGTCGTCGCCGAGGTGCCGACCAACCCGCTCCTGCAGACGCCCGACGTGCCCGCGCTCGCCGCGCTCTGCCGCGAACACGGCGCGACCCTCGTCCTCGACCCCTCGATGAGCTCGACGTTCAGCCTGAACGTCCTCCCCCACGCCGACCTGCTCGTCAGCAGCCTGACAAAATACACCGCCAGCGAGGGCGACCTCACCGCCGGCCTCGTCGCCGTCAATCCCGCCGCGCCGGACGCCGGCGCGCTGCGGCCCCTCGTCGCCGGCGCCGTCGAGCCGCTCTACGCGCGCGACGCCGCCCGCCTGGCGTGGCAGATCGGGCGCACGCCCGCCGTCATTCGCCAAATCGAGGCCAATACGCCGCAGGTCGTCGCCTTCCTCGAGCAACACCCGGCGGTGAAGGATGTCTTCTGGGCGCTGCAGGCCGGCAGCCGCGAGAACTACCTGCGCCTCGCGCGCACGCCCGCATCGGCCGGCGGGATGATCACGTTCACGCTGCGCCAGCCCGGCGCGCTCGAGGCGTTCTACGACCGCCTGCGCCTGCCGAAGGGCCCGAGCTTCGGCATGAAGTCCACGCTGATCTGCCCGTTCATGTACCTCGCGCACTACGACCTCGTGACGACCCCCGCCGGTCTCGCCGAGCTCGCCGCGAGCAAACTCGATCCCGACCTGCTGCGCCTGTGCGTGGGCGTCGAGCCCGCGGAGGAGATCATCGCCGCCCTCGCCGAGGCCCTGGGCTGACCCGAAACATGTCACGCAATACGTGACATGTTCCCGAGACCCGGATCCGCTCACCATGCCGCCGCCGTCCGCCACGCTCGAGCTGAAGATCATCCCCAATGCCCCGCGCAACGAGGTCGTCGGCTGGCTCGGCGCCGCCCTGAAGGTCAAGGTCCACGCCCCGGCCCTCGAGGGCCGCGCGAACGACGAGCTCCTCGACTTCCTCGCTGAACAACTCGGTGTCCCCCGCCGCGACCTCACCCTCCTCCGCGGCCAGAAATCGCGGCAGAAAGTGGTGCAGATCTCAGGCCTCGACGAGGCGGCGCTGCGGGTGCGGCTCGCGCACCCCTGAGCGGCTACCAGCCCGTCGCGGCCCGCGGGCGAGTGAGCCGGGCGAAGCGCCGCGCCAGCAGCAGCGCGGCGCAGGCGAGGCCGGCGGCGAGGCCGGTCCAGACGCCGATCGGGCCCAGCGGGGTGTGGAACGCCAGCAGGTAGCCGGTCGGGAGCGAAATCAGCCAGTAGGCGACGAACGTGATGGCGGTCGGCACCCGCACGTCCGTCAGGCCGCGCAGCGCGCCGGCGGCCACGACCTGGCTGCCGTCGAACAGCTGGAAGAGCGCCGCCACCACCAGCAGCCGCGCCGCGAGCGCGATCACCGCCGGGTCGGGCGTGAAGCTCCGCGCCAGCAACGGGCCGCCGAGCGCGAAGATCGCCGCGCAGGCGAGCATGAACAGCGCGGCCAGCCCGAGCGAACCGAAGCCGATCGCGCGCAGCGCGTCGCGCCGGCCCTCGCCGAGCGCCTTGCTGAGGCGGATGCTCGTGGCCATCGACAGGCCGAGCGGGAACATGAACGTGAAGGCCGCGCAGCTCAGCGCGATCTGGTGCGCGGCCAGCGGCGTCGCGCCCAGCCACCCCATCATCAGCATCGCCGCGGCGAAGGCCCCCGACTCGAACAACAGGCTGCCCGCGGCCGGCACGCCCATCCGGAACAGCGCGCGGAAGCGCTCGCGGCCGAGCCCGCCCGCGGCGTGCGCCTCGCGCCGCAGCCACAGCGCGATGAACGACACCGCCAGCGTGCGGGCGATCAGCGTCGCCACGCCCGAGCCCGTGAGCCCGAGCGCCGGCGCACCGAGGTGGCCCCAGATGAACACCCAGTTGAGCAGCGCGTTCAGCGCCACGTCCGCCAGCATGATGCTGGTGCCGACCCACGGGCGCCCCATCGCGTCGAGGTACTGGCGCTGCACCTGGAAGTAGAACACGGGCACCAGCGACAGCGCGTTCAGCAGGAAGAACGGGCGCACCACCGCGACCACCTCCGGCGGCTGGCCGAAGTGGTGCAGCTGCGTCGCCACGGTCGCGAGCAGGAGGAACGACGCCCCGCCGGTGGCGAGCGCCAGCGCCTTGCCGTGCCGCAGCCACGCCGCGCACCCCGCCGGGTCGTTCGCCCCGTGGTCGCGGGCCGTGTACACGCCGACCGGGATCAGCAGCCCGATGCCGACGATGTAGCAGAGGCCGAAGATGCCGTGCGTGAACGCCGCGGCCGCCAGCTCCACCGTGCCGACGCGGCCGATGAAGGCGGCGTCGGTGATGCCGATCAGCATCTGGCTGACCTGCGCCACGATCATGGGCAGGGCGAGCGCCAGCGTGCGGCGGAGTTCGGGCAGGACCGGGGACATGGGCAAGGCGGCACAGCTGAGCACCAATCCCGGCCGTCCCCAAGTTTCCTTTCGTGTTCTGTCGGATTTCATGGTGACTGAGCCGCATGTCCGCCTTCGCGCTGGCCCTCGTGCCCGTGGCCGCCTTCACCCACGCCACGTGGAACTACCTGGCGAAGCGGTCCGGCGGCGGACTGCCCTTCGTCTGGCTGACGGGCCTGACCTCCTTCGCCTTCTACGTGCCGGCCATCGCGCTGTACTGCTGGTGGCGGCAGCCCGACCTGCCGGGACTGCCATTCCTGCTCTTCATCGGCAGCGGCCTGATCAAGACCGCCTACGCGCTCCTGTTGCAGGACAAAAAGAATGAAGCCCTGACCGTCGCGAACGGCGTCAAGGAAGAGTATCTCAAAATCCCTTCGGTCGCCCTCTACTACGGAGTCGTCCAGGCCCATGCAGGAAAGAAGG
>CAYMSE010000123.1:0-7260 GCA_964392935.1 uncultured Oleiharenicola sp. | reverse complement strand
TGGGCGACCTGATCCCCGTGCGCGGCAGCGGCGACACCGTTTACTACGTCAAGGTGGTCCGGATCGAAACCAACGAAGTCGTCTTCAGCTACAACGACGCCGTTCTCACCATCGCGCTGAAGGGCTGAGCGCCCCGGCGTCGCCCGCGGCGGCCACCGCCCGGAACGCCGCGCGCCGCCTCCCGCCCCGTGGACGCCGTCCCCTCTTCCCCGGCCGTGGCCGAGCCGCCGTGGCGCGCCGGCCTCCACAGCATCCGCGCCCTGCTGGGCCCCGGCCTGGTCCTGCAGGCCGCCGCGCTCGGCGTGGTGCTGGCGTACTACTTCGTGCCGGCGACGGGCGCCGTGTTCGCGCGGCTGGCCGGCTGGCAGTCGGCCGGCGGTTTCGCCTTCTCCGCCGTCGCGACCGCGCTCTGCGGCGGCGTGCTGCCGTTCCTGTACCTGCGGCTGCATCCCGACACGCGCGCCGGCCATCCCTGGCCGCACCTGTTCTTCTTCGCGGCGTTCTGGGCCTGGAAGGGCGCGGAAGTCGACCTGTGGTACCGCACGCTCGCGGTGGTCCACGGCCCCGGCCACGACGCCTTCACGATCGCGCGCAAGGTGCTCAGCGACCAGTTCGGCTACAATCCGTTCTACGCCGCCCCGGTTGCCAACCTCTGCTTCGCCTGGAAGGACGCCGGCTTCCGCTGGGCCCCGGTCGCCGCCGACCTCCGGGCCGGCCGCTGGTACCTGCGCCGCGTGCTGCCGGTGCTGATCGCCGTGTGGTTCCTGTGGATCCCCGTCGTGTGCTGCGTCTACGCCCTGCCATCGCCGCTGCAGATGCCGCTCTTCAACATCGTGCTCTGCTTCTGGTCGATGCTCTTCGCCCACATCACCGGTCGCCAGAATCGCGGCCGGTGAGGCCGCCCGTTCGGTCCCTGCAAATATTTCATTCCCTGTTACATCTGGGCGTTTGAAATAAGTTACCCCCCGTCTACTCTCACCCGGAATGAAATTCCGCTGCCTGCCCTTGCTCCTTGCGGTCCTGGTCCTCCCGCTCGTCCTGCGGGCCGCTCCGGGCGCCGTGCGCAAAGGCGCCGTCCGCGCCGAGCTGGTCGCCGCCCAGACGTCAATCCAGCCGGGCCAGCCATTCCGCGTCGCACTGAAGCTCGACCACGACGAGCACTGGCACAGCTACTGGATCAACGCCGGCACGGGCTATCCCACCTCGCTGCGCTGGAAGCTGCCCGAGGGGTTCACCGCGGGGCCGATCATCTGGCCGACGCCGCACGTCGTGAAGGACACCCACGGCAACACCACCGGCCACGGCTACGAGGGCACCGTCTTCCTCTTCGTCGACATCATGCCGCCCACCACGCTGGCCGCGGGCCAGGACGTGACGCTGCGCGCCACCGCCGACTGGCTCATGTGCAGCGAAGTCTGCATGCCGGGCCGGGCCGATCTCGAGCTGACGCTCGCGGTGCGGAACGAAACCCCCGCACCCAACATGACCGTCGCGCGACTGTTCAACAACGCGGCGGCCGAGCTGCCGCATCCGCTCGCCGGGTGGCAGGTGTCGGCCCGGCGCGCGGCCGGCGGCTTCACCGTCCAGCTCACGCCGCCGGCCGGCACGACCCACCGTCCGCAGGATCTTCACCTCTTCGATACGGCCGGGCTCGTCGATTTCGCCGCGCCCCAGCCCGTCACCGAGGAAAACGGCCGCTATGTCTTCACCCTCAAGGCCGCGGCCGACGCCCCCGCCGACGCCACGCGCCTCGCCGGTCTCATCTCCTCGGCCAATGGCTGGGGCCCGACCATCGTCAGCCACGGCGCCACCTTTGACGTCGAGTTCGGCGCCGCCGCGGTCGCCGCCACCCCGTCCGCGCAACCCTCAACTCTCAACCCGCAACCGACCGCCGCCGGCGGCCTCGCCGTCACGCTGTTCCTCGCGCTGCTCGGCGGGCTCGTCCTCAACCTCATGCCCTGCGTCTTCCCGGTCCTGGGCATCAAGATCCTCGGGTTCGTCAACCAGGCCGGACACGACCGCGCCAAGGTGATCGGCCACGGATTGATCTACACGCTCGGCGTGCTGCTCTCGTTCTGGATTCTCGCGGGGGCGATCCTCGCGCTGCGCGCGAGCGGCCAGCAGATCGGCTGGGGCGCGCAGCTGCAATCCGCCGGCTTCGTCTTCGGCATGGCCGCCTTCCTGCTCGTCTTCGCGCTCAACCTGAGCGGACTCTTCGAGATCGGCCTGGCCGCCACCGCCGTGGGCGGCCGGCTGCAGACGCAGCAGGGCTACGCCGGTTCCTTCTTCTCGGGCATCCTGGCGGTGCTGGTCTCCACGCCCTGCAGCGCGCCGTTCCTCGCCCCGGCGCTTGGCGCGGCGTTTTCGCCCGCCTTTTCCGCCGGCGAGTCGATGCTGATCTTCACCGCGATCGCGCTCGGCCTGTCCGCGCCGTACCTGGTCCTCTCGCTCTTCCCCGTGGCGGTGAAGCTGCTGCCGCGCCCCGGCGCCTGGATGGAGACGTTCAAGCAGTTCATGGCCTTCCCGCTCTACGCCACCGTCGGCGCCCTGCTGTGGGTGCTGGCCGCGCAGACCAAGGACAACGACTACGCGCTGCTCTTCATCCTCTTCGGCCTCGTGCTCGTCGCCCTGGCCGCCTGGGTCTACGGCCGCTACGCGCGCCCGGCCGGCCGCCTCGTCGCGGCGCTCGTGGTGGTCGGCGGCCTCTGGGTTGGCTGGCCGCCCGCCGAGGCCGCCCGCACCCCGGGCGGCGGCTACGCGGTCAAGTGGGAGCACTGGAGCCCCGAGGCCCTCGCCGCGGCCCGCGCCGCCGGCCGCACGGTGTACGTCGACTTCACCGCGCGCTGGTGCGCCACCTGCCAGACCAACAAGGCCGCCGTCTTCTCCTCCCGCGAGGTCCTGGCCGAGCTGGCGAAGCGAAACGTCCTGCTGTTGAAGGCCGACTGGACGAGCCGCGATCCCGCGATCACCGAGGAACTCGCGAAGTGGAACCGCTCCGCCGTCCCTTTCAACCTCATCTACGCCGGCAACGCCGAGCCCGTCATCCTGCCCGAGCTCCTCACCCCGGGCGCCGTGCTCGACGGCCTGGCTCACGCCGCCAGGTGAGCGCCGCGGCGCGGGTCGCTTAGCGCCTTGCCCCCAGCTCCCGGCTGCGCCATCCCGTGGAGTTTCCATGCGCGATCCGGCCCATCCCCGCTCCGTCGCCCTGCTGCTCGTCGCGGCGGCCTGCTGGAGCCTGGCCGGCGTGCTCTTCAAGTACGTCGAGTGGCCCGGCCTCGCCGCCAGCGCGGGCCGCGGCCTCATCGCCGGGGTGTTCCTCCTCGCCGTCTCGTGGCGCTCGCTGCGGTTCACCTGGACGCGGCTCCAGCTCGGCGCCGCGCTCGCCTACGCCGTGTGCACCGTGCTCTTCACGCTGGCGAACAAGCTCACCACCGCCGCCAACGCCATCCTCCTCCAGTACACCGCGCCGGTCTGGATCGCGCTGCTCGGCACCTGGGTGCTCGGCGAACGGCCCGTCCGCGCCGACTGGTACACCATCGCCGCCGTGCTCGGCGGACTCGGCCTCTTCTTCTACGACGGCCTCCGCCTGAACCAGCTGCTCGGCGTGACCGTGGCGCTGGCCAGCGGGCTCGGCTTCGCGGTGATGACGCTCCTCATGCGCAAGCAGAAGGACGCCTCGCCGCTCGAATCCATCATCCTCGGCAATTTCCTCGGCGTGCTCGTCGGCCTCCCGGCGCTCGCGTCCGCCCCGCCGCTGCCGCCCTCCGGCTGGATGGCCCTGACGCTGCTCGGCGTCGTGCAGCTCGGCCTCGCCTACCTGCTGTACGCCCGCGCCATCCGGCACGTCACCGCCCTCGAGGCCGTGCTGATTCCCGTCCTGGAACCGATCCTCAACCCGCTGTGGGTCATGCTCACCGTCGGCGAGCGGCCCAGCCGCCTCGCGCTGGTCGGCGGCGCCATCGTGCTCGGCTCGGTGACGCTGCGGGCCCTGCTCTCCATTCGCCAACGATCGCTGGTCGCCGTCGCCCCATGATCCTGCGCCCGCTCCTTCCCCTCCTCGTCCTGGCCACCCTCGCGCTCCGCGCGACCGGCGGCACGGAGCCGGACTGCGTCGTGCTGCTGCACGGCATCGGCCTGCAGGGCTTCGTGATGAAGCGCATCGAGTCGGCGCTCACGGCCGACGGCTACCGGGTGGTCAACGTCTCGTATCCCTCGCGCCAGTTGCCGTTCGAGCAGCTCGCCGGCGACTACCTGCCGGCGCAGCTCCGCGCGCACGACGTGGCGCGGGCGCCGCGCCTGCATTTCATCACGCACTCGATGGGCAGCCTGATCGTGCGGAAATTCCTCCACGACGCGCGCCCCGCCAATCTGGGCCGGGTCGTGATGATCGGCCCGCCGAATCACGGCAGCACCGCCGCCGACGAGGCGCGGCAGTTCACGGTGCTCCGCGACTACCTCGGCGAGAATCTCGGGCGCCTCGGCACCGGCGACGACGCCATCGTGAAGACCCTGGGCCCCGCGGATTTCCCGGTCGGCGTCATCGCCGGCGAGGTCCCGATCAACCCCGTGTTCGGCCACGTCCTCGCGGGGAAGAACGACGGCGCGGTCACGATCGAGTCGGCCCGCCTCGACGGCATGCAGGATTTCCTCGTCGTGCCCTATTCGCACACCGTGATGCTCTGGCGCGACGAGGTCATCCGCCAGGCGCTCGCCTTCCTGCGTGACGGCCGCTTCGACCACGCACCCACCCCACCGGCAAGCCGGCCCTGAAGCCAAGCCTTTCGCGGAACACCCCAAACCCCTTTGTCATATAATGGATGACAAACGGTCCGGGTGTCACCGGGAACAGTCGCGGCCGGTTCAGGCGGCGGGACGTCGAATCGGCCGCAATTGCAGCAGCACGTTGGCGAGCGTGATCAGTCCGCCGCCGAGGAGCAGCTGCCACGTCAGGGTCTCGTTCGGGTAGTTGAAACCGGCCCAGTGCGAGAACCACCCGGGCAGGAACAGCGCGAGCACCGCGGTGAAGACCGGCTCGAAGCAATAGATGAGCCCCGCCTCGGTGGCCGTGATCACGGGCTGCCAGCGCACCATGAGCACGAAGGCCCCGAGCGTGCAGAAGACCGTGAGCAGCGCGGTGAACAGCAGCCACGGGCCCGAGGTCCACGGCACCAGGCACGCGGCCGGCGACGGGGCGGTGGCGAACGCCAGGCCCGCGAAGAGCAGGCCCTCCGTCGCGAACATCACGGTGCTGACCGGCAGCGGCCGGTTCGCAGCCTGCGAGCGGTCCTCGAGCACGAAGATCTGCCACATGAAGAACAGGGAGCTGAGCAGCGTCTCCACCTCGCCGCGCCCGAGGTGCAGCGTCCGGAAGTCGAAGCGCCCCAGGATCGCCGTCCCCGCCAGCACGAGCGCGGCGCAGATCCAGATCAACCCGGGCGGGGCGCGGCGGAGGCGCAGGGCCACGACCGCCGGGATCAGGATGGCATAAAACTGGGTCAGGAACGCCGAGGTGGAGGCCGACGTGAACTGCAGGCCGTCCACTTGGAGCAGCATGCCGAGTCCGTTGGACAAGCCGAGCAGCGCGCCCTGCCGCAATTCGGGCCCGGTGAGCGCGGCCAGCTGGCGGCGCATCCCCACACCCAGCACCACCGCCGCCAGGAGGAAACGGGGCGCCACCGTCATCGCCGTGACGAACCAGTTCCCGCTGGCCGGCAGCAGCAGGTCGTGCATGTGCACGATGGACTTGATCAGGGGGAAACTCAGGCCCCAGAACAAGTTGGCCAAAAGCAGGCCGGTGAGGGCCCGACGGTGATCAGGGTGGAATTGGCTCATGCGCGAAGGCGGCGGGGCGGAGAACGCCGGCCGGATTCAGCCGGGGACGGAGCGGCGCGTAAAGCCCTCCCGCGTTCCGGTTCGGGCGGGCGGCCCGACCGCCGAAAACAAAACCGCCGCGGATTGCTCCGCGGCGGTCAAAGTCAGAACTCGGGGTGAGCTCAGGACAGGTTCTTGCTGACCAGCTTGGTCATGTCGAACATGCTGACCTGCGCCTTGCCACCGAACACCGCCTTGAGGGCGTCGTCGGCGTTGATCATGCGGTTGTTCTTCTTGTCCTGGAGACCGTTCTTCTTGATGTAGGCCCACAGTTTCTTGGTGAGCTCCGTGCGGGGGAGCGGCTTTTCGCCAACGACCACAGCGAGCTTGGCGTTGGGGGTGACCGGCTTCATGAAAGCGGCGTTGGGTTTACGGGAGGATTTAGCCATAGTGCTACTCGTCATAGAATCCGGTCCCCCCAATGCAATGATTTTCTAGAGGGAAAATTCATTTTTTCAGAGGGAAAATCGACCGACCATCCCGGCGAAAAAAGACTTGCGACCGCACGCGGAGCGCCCGCACGCGCGACGCGTTTCAGCGCTCGCGCGCATCCATCTGCACGAACTGGCGGTAGAGTGCGGCGTACTGGCCCGAGCGCGCGAGCAGCTGCGCGTGCGTGCCGCGCTCGATGATGCGGCCCTGGTCGAGCACGAGCACGAGGTCCGCGTGGCGGATCGTGCTGAGCCGGTGCGCGACGACGAAACTCGTGCGGCCGCGCAGCAGCGCCACGAGCGCGCGCTGCAACCGCGCCTCGGTCACGGCGTCGATCGAGCTCGTCGCCTCGTCGAGGATCACGAGCCGCGGGCCGGCGAGCAGCGCCCGCGCGAAGCACACGAGCTGCCGCTGGCCGAGCGAGAGGCCGCCGCCGCGCTCGCCCACTTCGGTCGCGAGCCCGCGCGGCAGCGCGTCGAACAGGTCGAGGCAATCGAGGCGGCGCGCCGCCGCGCGCACCTCCTCCTCCGTCGCCTCCGGCTTCGCGAGCCGGATGGTGTCCAGCACGCTGCCGGTGAAGAGCAGGTTCGTCTGCTGCACCATGCCCATCTGCCGGTGCAGCGAATGGCTCGTGAGCGTCCGGATCTCGCGCCCGTCGATCAGCACCGCGCCGCGCGTCGGCAGGTAGAACTTCGCCACGAGGTTGATGATCGAGCTCTTGCCGCTGCCGGTGTGGCCGACCAGCGCGATCGTCTGGCCGGGCTCCGCCGTGAAGCTCACGTCGTGCAGCACCGGCTGCGCCGGATCGTACCCGAAGGTGACGTCGCGAAACTCGACGCGGACGCCGGTCGGCGAAGTTCCAAGTTCCAGCTTCCAAGATCCCGGGGCCGAAAACGACCCGCCCCGGTGATTTTGCACCTGGAACGCGGCAAATGGACCTTGCCGCCGCCGCCCCGC
>CAYMSE010000122.1:0-2538 GCA_964392935.1 uncultured Oleiharenicola sp. | reverse complement strand
GCGAGGAAGATCATCGTCGTGCCGTGCATCGTGAAGAGCTCGTTGTAGAGCTGCGCGCTGATGAAGCGGTTGTTCGGGACGATCAGCTGCGTGCGGATCATCAGCGCCTCGAGGCCGCCGATGAGGAAGAAGAGGATGGCGAAGCCGCCATACATCATGCCGATCTTCTTGTGATCGACGGTCGTGAGCCAGCCCACCAGGCCGTGCTTGGCGGTGGGGCGGGCGAACAGCTCGAAGGTCTGCTTGGCGGCGGGGGCGTGGGTCGCGCCGGTGTAGTCGGATTTGGCGATGGCTTGGGCCATGGGAAGGGGGGAGGAGGGTTGGCGCGCTTACTTCAGGCTGCGCAGGTAGGCGACTAGCGAGTCGATCTCGGCATCCGTGAGCGTGAATTTGTGCTGGCCGGTGGCGGGGTCGATGTAGCCGCCGTTGTACATCTTGTTGCCCGGTTTGAAATACACCGGGTCCTTGATCCACTGGTGCAGCCGCTCCGGGGTGTTCTCGAGGACGCCGGCGGCGATGGTCGAGCGGGCGCCGACATGCGTGAGATCGGGGCCGGTGATGCCGATGCCCTCGTGGCCGCGGACGGTGTGGCAGGTGATGCAGGTCTTTTCCTGGAAGAGCTTGCGGCCGGCCGCGACCTGCGTGGCGCTCTCGCCGGCGTCGGGCGCCTGGTTTTTCTTCCAACCGGTGAACGGATCGGCGTCAAACTCCGGCGAACCGGAAAGCGTCGAGCCCGGGCCGGTCTCCTTCAGGCTGGCGAACTTCACCTGCGGCACGGCCGCCTCGGCGGCAAGGCCCTGGGCCGTGACGGTGCGGGCACCATTCTTTTGGTTGTCGAGCCACTTCACGTAGTCGGCGGGCGAGAGGGCGATGACGCGGAAGCGCATGATCGCGTGCGACTCGCCGCAGTACTCGGCGCACTGGCCGTAGTAATAGCCGGGCTTGTTGGCCTTGAACCACACGTGGTTGGCGCGGTTCGGCATCATGTCGACCTTGCCGGCGAGTTTCGGGACCCAGAAGCTGTGGATGACGTCAACCGTGCGCAGGTGCACGCGGACCGGCGTGCCGGCCGGGATCACGAGCTCGTTGCCCGTCGTGAGCGGGCCCTCGCCGCCCGTCGCGAGCTTCACGGTCTCCGAGGCGTACTCGAACTTGAACCACCACTGGTAGCCGGTCGCGGTCACGTCCATCGCATTGCCCTTCTCCTCCTCCGGCACGTCGTAGGTGTACCAGATGTCGCGCACGGTCGGGATGGCGATGATGACCAGCAGGGCCACCGAGCCGGCGATGAGGCCGATCTCGACGAGCGGGTTGCCGTGTCCCTGCGGGGGCGGCTCGGCGTGCTCGTCGGCGGAGGACTTGGCGCGGAACTTGATCTGCGCGTAGGCCAGGACGGCGCCGACCACCACGAAGATGCCGAGGGTCACCTTGACCGTGACCATGAAGAGGTCCCACTGGGCCTGGGCGACCGGACCTTCGGTCACCATGGTGGATTGTGGTCCGCTCAGGCTGAAGACCTTGGCGAGATTGCAGCCGGAGAGCAGCAAGAGGGTCGAGCCGGCAGCCATGGCGGCGCCAAGGCGTGCAAGCATACGTGTGGCAGGACGTGTACGAATCATGAGGGACGGTGGCGACCGCGGCGGGCGTGGACGCCGGGCAAAATATATCCGGGCAGGGTTCGGAATTTGTAGGGCATTTCAACTACAAAACCGAAGCGCAAAAGCATGTTGGGGTCGTGCTATTAACACCACTCCGCGCGGCATTAGTCGCCGCGCATCCGGGAAACGGCGATTGCCTGAAATCGCGGCGTGTGCATTAGTGGCCAGCCATGAAAAAATCCCACGTCCTCCCCCTCATCGCCGCCAGTCTCCTCCTCGCCGCTTGCGGCAAGAAGGAAGAAACCTCGACGGCTGCCACGGCGGGATCCGCCGCGCCGGCCGCGACGGCCCCGGCCGCGTCCGCGAGCGCCAACATCGAGATCACCGCGAACGACGCGATGAAGTTCAGCCTGACGCGCTTCGAAGTCACCGCTGGCCAGGAAGTGAAGGTCACGCTCACCAACATGGGCACCATGCCCAAGCAGGCCATGGGGCACAATTTCGTGCTGCTCAAGAAGGGCGTCGACCCGAAGAGCGTGGCCGACGCCGCCGTTGCGGCGGGGGCGACCGACTATGTGCCCGCGTCCCAGGCCGAGAACATCATCGCCCACACGAAGCTGCTCGGGCCGAAGCAGAGCGACGAGATCACCTTCAAGGCCCCCAGCGAGCCCGGCGAATACCCGTTCCTCTGCACCTTCCCGGCCCACTTCCTCTCGGGCATGAAGGGCGTGATGGTGGTCAAGTAAGCGACGATCTTCGCTGCCGACACTCAAGCCGGGCCCCGCGCCCGGCTTTTTGCTGGGCAACCAGCCCGCCCGGGAGTGCGCCTTGATTCCAGCCAGCGGGAAATCAGCCGGCGGGAATCCAGAATCGCAAAGGCAGGCGATGCCGGCGGGGCCGAGATTGCAGCTTTGGGATTCTCGCTGCCCGATTTCACTAT
>CAYMSE010000121.1:0-4035 GCA_964392935.1 uncultured Oleiharenicola sp. | reverse complement strand
CGCCGGTGTTGGTGGAAGCATCCGCTGGGGCTTTTAAAACACGCACCGCCCGCGCCGATGGAGCGGCGCAGGCGGGCGTGAATAAAAACCCCGTCACATGGGGGTTTTTATCGAAGGAAAAACCCGGCGCTGCCGACTCAGGGGCGACAGCGCCGGGCGCCTTTACGTTCCGCAAATCGCGGAATGAAAAGCCGTACTTGATCTGCGTCTCTGCGTCTCTGTGTCTCTGTGTTCGTTTTCGGCTTCGATGCCCAGGCCAAACGCAGAGGCACAGAGGTGATGAGACACAGAGAAGAGAAAAAAGGCTCGCGCGGATTGCACGGCCGCGCGAGCCGCGGGCACTGTGCGTCACAGTTTGAAAAGCCGGCGCGGACGCGTCCGTGCCGGCGTCGCGATGGAAAAAAGGTAGTTTGGAATCCTCTCCGCGTCTCTGCGTCTCCGCGGTGAGGAAAAATTCAGGATCAAGGGAGAGCGCGAAATCCAGATTGGCTGCGGAATAGGAGGCGCGCGGGGCACGGCCCGCACAACCGCACGTCCTTGCGCTGTCCATCAGTTTGGCGTCCGTGCCCATCGCGCGACCCCGTCAATGTCGCTGGTGAGCAGGATGCAAAAAGCGCAAACCCGCGGTCACACAGCGTTAGAGAAACGCGGTTCCCGCGGGCTTTAAATCGTCTTTGAAGGCGAGCGTCACGAACCCACAACGGCAGTGACGATCACCTATGTCGCATCATATCCTGCGCAAGCTATCGGCAAATGTCAAATGCTTTGTTTAACCGCGACGCGCATCCCGGCGCGCGCCGACACGGGGCTCCGCCCCTGCACCCCGCCCCTCCGCCCCCTGTCTGGGGAATGCCGATCGCCGAATGCCGAACTTCAATGATTGAACAGGGGCGCGACCCTCTGCGCGACGGTGAATCCAAGGGCAAACCCGATGATGAACTGCGCCGCAAAGAGCACCGCGCCAAACGCAATGCCGGCGAAAAATCCGGCGGAAAAGGGGTCTCGCATCAATGCCTCGATTCGATGATTTGCCTGGCGATCACGATCCCCACCATCGACAGGAGCCCGTAGCTCACAAGGAACCCGATCGCAAGGCCCACGCCAAATGTGAGACCCCATGCCACCGGGTTCGGCTCGCGCGGAGCATAACGGTGCCGTAGATCGTTCTCGCGCGCCGCATCAGCAATGTCTTCCAGATCACTCATGCTTTCCTCCCATCAGGGGGCGGAGGGGACAGGGTGCAGGGGTGGAACCCCTGCGTGATCTCGCTCATTCCACCGGTTCAAACTTGCCCATCGCACGCGCCAGACGGACGATTTGAACGCGGTTCACGTGCCATTCGTGGGGGTATTTTTTCGCGTTCAACGCCTTCAATCTGACCTGCGATTCGCCCAGGCCCACGATCCGCTTGAACGTCGCGGCGCCATCATCGCGCTGGACATAGTAATCGCGTCCCAGCTCGACTTCGTCCAGGCCCTCGCGCAGCACCTGGAAGATGACAATCCGCCCTGAGGGGTATACAGGCTCCATCGAGTCCCCGCCCAGTCGCACGCCGAAAAGCCCTTTTTCGACCTGCGCCATCGTGAACGCATCGGGCAGGTCCATCACGTCCGTCCAGGGCCCCGCGGCCAGCGACTGCTCGACGATCGGGATGCTATCGAGCCACTCGACCTGCCTGGCATTCTCCTCTCCGATCGGCTCGCCGTCTGCGATCATATCGGAGACCGACCGGGTCGGGGCCGTTGCCGCCCGGACCGCCGCCGCAGCGGCCTTGCTTTGGAGAGCAAACTCCGTGGCAGCCTGGATCTTGGCCGCCTCGAACGCGGCGCTGGACATGTTCAGATATTCCAGCAGCCTGTTCTGGTAATGAGCATGCATCCGCAGCTTGGGCTTTTTGAACCACCGGGTCAGGGTCGTGTAATCGACATTCATCCTGCCCGCGGCGCTTAGCGCCGAGGCTCGCTTCGTGAGCAGCTCCTTGAGCCATCTGCCTTCGTGAAATGCGGGTTCTTCGGGCATTTCCGGCCCACTCTGCTGGTCCATCCCCGCTGCGTGAAGACCCTAACAGAATTTCCTGCTTGACAATTGCCGCGAATTAGTGCAAATTGGTGCAAGTTATGGCCGATAGAGGCTTGGGATAGGACGCGGAATGGAGTCTGCCATGTCGAAGGCGAACGAAATGAAAAAGCCCGTCGTGATCCGATCAACCCTCGACCTGGGTTCCAAGGCGATTCTGGAGCAATGGGCAGTTCTGGCCGGGCGATCCGAGCAGACTCACTCAGGCATCCTTCTTCAGCGATTGATCCGGCTCTACGAGAAGAACCCTCAGATCCTGGTCAAGCTCGGCCTGATGTCGCAGACGGAGCACCCAGAGCTGATGGCCCAGCTCGAAACGCTGGTGGCGTAAACCACAACGGCACGCGCGGGGTGGGCGGGTTTAGAGAGTTCCCGTTCCACCCCCGCGGGCTTTTTTCGCATGTTGAGACCCATGCAACGCAAAAGACTCACGATCGCGATCGACGGCCAAAAGCTCATGGAGCTGCGCGCCAGTCGCTTCCTCACTCAAAGGGAATTTGGCGAGCTGGTCGGACTCTCGGAAGGGCGCGTTCGCGGACTGGAAAACGGAAGGGGCAGCCGGGTCTATGCCTCAACGTTTCGCCGCCTGGCCAAGGCGCTTGGGATGGAGCTGGAGGCGTTCAACGAACTTCTGACGCGGTGACCTTGAGACCGCTGACTTTCTGAATTGCAGGGAAGCATGGGCAAGCAACTCAAACCACATCGATTCGCCGAGCTGGCGCCGCGAATGAGTGAGCTGGACTATCAGGCCCTCAAAGCGGACATCAAGCATCACGGCCGATTGCTGGAACCCATCGTCCTGCTGGACGGGAAGATCTTGGATGGCCGGCATCGCCAGCAGGCATGCGATGAGCTGGGGATCACGCCCGCTTATGTGGACTTTTCTCCCGCCAAACATGGCAAAGACCCGCTGGATTTTGTCCTCTCCAAGGCGGTCCATCGCAACAATTCCGACAGCCAGAAAGCCTGCTTTGCGGCCAACCTGATCGACGAATTCAAGGGCCGCTGGGGTGGGGACAGGCAAGAGCGCACAAATGCGCTCTTGAACGGTAAAGCCAGCGAATTGGCGGCTTTACGAATTGGCGTTAGCGCCCGATACGTGGAAATCGCGGTTTCGCTCAAGCGCGAGTCCAAGTCGCTGTTCGATGAATGCTTCGGCGGGACGCTCAAGATCACCGCCGCCCGCAATCAGCTTCGCCACAAGCAGACGCATCGGCAGATCCAGAAGCTCAAGTCGATCACAGGGAGCACGATTGACAATTGCGATCTTCGCGCGGGGGACAACGTCGCGGTCATGGAAGCGATGCCGCGAATGTCGATCAACACGATTTTCGCCGATCCGCCCTACAACTGTGGCTGGAGCTACCGCGCCGATCCGGGCCGCGATCGTCTGAGCGATGAAGATTACCTGGCAACCTGCGCCCGCTGGATGAGCGAATGCGCGCGGCTGCTGGTCATGGGCGGGAGCCTGTTCGTGGTGATCGATGACAATTACTCGGATCATTTCGGCATCCTGCTGCGCAAGACCGGCCTGACGCGGCGGCGCACGATCGTGTGGTGGGAGACGTTTGGCAGCTACGTCTCGGCCGAGACCAAGCTCTCGCCGGCCTGCCGCTTCATCCACCACTTCTGCAAGGGCGAGGACCCCTTCTTCAACACGGTCGAGCTGCGGGATGAATCCGACCGCCAGAAGGGCGGCGATAAGCGGGCCAACGAGAACGGCCGCATCCCCGACAACGTCTGGCCGGCATCCCGCATCCAGGGCAACAACGCCGAGCGCGTCCCATTCCAGGCCAAGGGCGATGCGCCACAGCTGCCGCTTGCGGTGCCCCAGCGCTGCATCCTGCTCACCACCAAGCCCGGCGACACAGTGCTGGACCCCTTCAATGGTCATGGCATCACCGGCATCGCGGCGCTGCGCAACGGCCGCAAATACATCGGCATCGATCGCGATTCGAA
>CAYMSE010000120.1:0-7951 GCA_964392935.1 uncultured Oleiharenicola sp. | reverse complement strand
GAGCGGCGGACCGCTCCACCCCGGGATGGGTGGATTGTTGGGCCACGAGGACGGGATGGGGCTCAGTCCGATCAGAAGTTGATCGTGGTCGTGAACCGGACGTTGCGGCCCGGCTGGGTCGTGAGACCCGTGCCGGAGATGCGTCCGCCCGCGACGCTGACAAAATCCTTGTCGTCGAAGACATTGTCAATCGTCAGGCGCGTCGTGTACGTGTCGTTCCACTTGTAGGTGAACCCGAGCGTCGTGGTGTACTGCGGCTGCAGGTAGAAGCTCACTTTCTTCACGACGTTGCGCGCGGTGAAGTTGCCGTCCGGCACATCACCGGCGCGCTTGCCGTTGTACACGACACCGGCGTTGACCGCGAGGCCCTTGACCGGACCGTCGGAGAAGCGGTAGTTCACCAGCGCCGCCGCGTTGTTGTCGGCGACCCCGCGGACCATGCGGCCGAGGGCGTCACGCATGTTGAGGTGCGAATACGTGGCGATGACCGACAGGTTCTTGGTGACGGCGCCCATGGCCTCGAGTTCCCAGCCCTTGTTGCTCAGGTCGGAGACGAGCGTCTGCGGCTGGGTCGGGTCGGTCTGAAACGCCGGGTTCGGGACGGTGACGTTGCTCTGCGCGATCTTGAAGTACGACGCGTTGAGCGACAGGCGGTGGTCGAACCACTCGGTCTTGACGCCGAACTCGTCCTGGTCGCCGGAGCGCCAAAGCGGCTGGTTGTTGGCGATGACCGGCGAGGCATTGTTCGAACGGCTGGCGTACAGGGCGACGTTGTCGCGCACCTTGTAGAGGACGGCGGCGCTCCACATGTTCTTGCTGTCGTCAAGGATCGCGTTGGTCGCGGACGAGATCGCGTTGCGGGCGGTGGTGCGCGTCTGGTAGCGGAGCAGGCCGCCCGTCAGGAAGAGCTTGTCGCCGAGGAAGCCGAAACGCTGGTTCACGAACGCCTGGGTGTTCGTGTACGTGGACAGGTTGTTGCCGGTGAGGGTCGAGCCGTAGTTGGGATACGCTTCCTTGTGCGGATTGCTGAGATCAATCGGGGGCAGCGTGCCCGGGCCGCCGCCACCACCCGGATCGATGGAGCGGGAGTAGCCGTACTGGCGCGACCAGGCGACGCCGCCAACGGTCTGGGACGTGACGTCGCCGAACTTGTAGTTGGCGACGGCATCGGTCTGGAAGTTGCCGGTCCAGCAGCGGGTCCACTGGATCTGGCCGCGGTTGCCGATCGCGCCGGGGTTGATCCACGGCGAGAAGGTGGAGACGTCGACGCCATTCACGACGGCCCAGGTGTAGTCCTGCGTGAGCTCGCCCGTGGTCGGGTTGTAGCGGTTGCTGAAGCCCGGGGCGTTGAGGAAGTCCTGGTCGTCGTTCTCGAAGAAGTAGCGGGCGTTGGCCGCGACGCGGAGGCTGACGTGCTCGTTGAGGCTGCTGGTCAGCGTCGCGAACAGGTCGGCGCTGTGCGTCTCGACGTGGCTCCAGGGCTGGATGCCGTTCAGCTCGGACGGCGAGATGCCGGGAAGGAGCTTCGGCTCGCCGGAGGTGGAGGTCGTGCTCGGGTCGAGGATGAACAGCGGCTCGCGCGTGATCCAGTGCTCGGCGGCGACGAGTTTCACCGTGAGGACGGTCTTGTCGGAGATTTTCCACGCTACCATGGGCGCGAAAGCGCTGCCGCGGATGTAGGACTCGTTGCCCCAATAGCGCTCGGAGTCCTGGCCGGAGAGGACCATGCGGTAGGCGAGGGTCTTCTTCTCGTCGATCGGGCCGCCGACATCGAACATGTACTTCTGGGCATCGAAGAAGCCGACCGTCGCGGAGAACGTGCGCATTTTGCGGAACGTGGGCGACTTCGTGATGATGTTGAGCGAACCGCCGGGGGCGCCGGCGGGGGAGAGGATGGCGTTCGGGCCCTTGGTGACCTCGATGCGGTCGACGACGGACTCGTCGATGTTGTCGGCGTCGGCGGACTGGAGGAAGTTGTCCACCGTGCGGGCGCCGTTCTGGGTCTCGAAGCCGCGGATGATCATGCGGTCCTGGAACTGGACACCGCGGCCTTCCTGCACGCCGGCGACGTAGCGGGTGACGTCGAAGACGCGGTTGGGCCCGATGTCGTCCATTAGCTCGCGCGTGATGACCGAGATGGAACTCGGGGTGTCGATGAGCGCGGCGCGCACGCGGACCGCGGAGATCGCGTCGTTGGCGCGATAGCGGTCGCTGGCGTCGGCGGACACGGTGAAGGGCGAGAGCTCGACGATCTCGTCGTCCTTCGGCGCGGCGGGCGCGGGCGACTGCGCGAGCAGGGACGCAGCCGGGACGAGGGACAGGAGGGACAGCGCGCAGAGTGCGGCTGGCAACGATCGACGGGCAGGCGCCCGCCTGGTTAGCAGCATGTTCATGGGGGTTGGTGGGGTCGGAGTTGATCCAACCGGGCGGCGGCGGCAGGGGCCGGGCGCCCGGCGAAGGTGACTCGGGGGGTCGAGCTGGGCGCACCTTGGTCCCCGCGGCAGGCGCGGCCAAGCGCGCTGCTACTTTCCACGTAAAATGATTTGCCGTGATTGCGTCCGGCGCCCACGTTCGGAACGCGTGGCCCCACCCCGCCCCACCTCCAACCCGCCGACCCTGCGGGAAATCGCCCGGCGCGCCGGCGTCAGCCACACGACGGTCTCGCTCGCGTTGCGCAACCATCCCTCGATCCCCGAGGCGACCCGCGAACGGTTGCGTCACCTCGCGGACGACCTCGGGTACCGCTCCAACGTCCTCGTGTCGGCCCTCATGAGCCAGGTGCGCCTGAAGCAGCACAAGTCGGGCCCGGAGATCGTCGGGTTCCTCACCGGCGGCCCCACGCCCGACGAGTGGAAGAACCACTCCGCCAGCGTCGGATTCTACGAGGGCGCCCGGCGGCGCGCGCTCCAGCTGGGCATGCGCATCGAGCCCTTCTGGTTGGGGCCCGGCGGCGCGCACTCGGCCGCCACCTGCCGCATGCTCCGGGCGCGCGCGATCCGCGGCAACCTGATCACGCCGTTCGCGGTGCCGGTCTACGACCACGAGCTCGACTGGCCGCACCTGATCTGCGTCGGGCTGGGCTACGTGTTCAACCACCACGCGCTCCACCGCGCCACGCACAACCATTTCCGCGGCGCGTTCCTCGCCTTCGAGGAACTGGCGCGGCGCGGTTATCGCCGCATCGGCCTGATGCTCGACCGCGACCAGAACCGCCGCGTCAACTACGGCTGGCTCGGCGGCTACCTCGCCGCCCAGAACACGCACGCCAGCCCGCGGCTGGAACCCTTGCTCACCACCCAGGGCCAGGAGCTCGCGGAACTGAAAACCTGGATGAAGCAGGCGCAGCCGGACGCCGTCATCGGCTTCGGCCCCGGCCAGTACCTGGCGCTGACCCAGCTCGGCTACAAGGTGCCGCACGACGTCGCCTACGCCGCGCTCGACGTCGAGCAGATGCGCCTGGCCCACGTCGACGAGGTCGCGGGCATCAACCAGAACCTGCCGCTCATCGGCGCCACGGCGATCGACATCCTCGCCAGCCAGCTCTACCACAACGAACTCGGGCTCCCGCAGCGGCCGGTGTACAGCATGATCCAGGGCTACTGGGTCTCCGGCCACACCGCGCCGATGCGCCCGAAGGCCGCGCGCCGCGCCGCCCGGTGACGCCCGGCCGGCGGCGAAATCGCCTTTGCGTTCGCCGGGCGCTTCGTGCGAAGAATTCCCGCTGATGAATTTCAACGCGATCGTCGCCGCCCTGCCCCGCACCGCCGTCACCACCGTCGACGGCCTGCCCTGCCCCAAGCTCGCCTCGGGCAAGGTCCGCGAGATCTTCGACCTCGGCGACGCCCTGCTCCTCGTCGCGACCGACCGCCTGTCGGCCTTCGACGTGATTCTGCCGGACGGCATCCCCGGGAAGGGCGCCATCCTCACGCAGATGAGCAACTGGTGGTTCGACCAGACGCGCGCGCTCATCCCGAACCACCTGCTGCCCGACCAAGCCGGCGAATTCGCCCGCCGCGGCCTCACCAGCCCCGACCTCCAGCTGCGCAGCATGATCGTGCGCAAGCTCAAGCCCCTCGCCATCGAGTGCGTCGCCCGCGGCTACCTCATCGGCAGCGGGTGGAGTTCCTACCAGAAGACGGGCGAGGTCTGCGGCGTCCGCCTGCCCGCGGGCCTGCGTCAGGCCGACCGCCTGCCGCAGCCGATCTTCACCCCGACCACCAAGGCCCCCAAGGGCCAGCACGACGAACCGATCAACGACGCGCAGGGCGCGGCCGTGATCGGCGCCGCCCTCTACGCGCAGGTGAAGGCCACGAGCCTGCGGCTGTACGAGTTCGGCCACGCGCGGGCGCGGCAGGCCGGGATGATCCTCGCCGACACCAAGTTCGAGTTCGGCACCGACGACGCCGGCCGGCTGTTCCTGATCGACGAGGTGCTCACGCCCGACTCCTCGCGCTACTGGCCCGCGGCCGAGTACCGGCCCGATTGCTCGCCGCCGAGCTACGACAAGCAGTTCGTGCGCGACCACCTGCTGGCGATCAAGTGGGACCAGCGCCCGCCGGGGCCGCGGCTCCCCGCCGAGGTCATCGCCCGGACGCAGGAGAAATACCTTGCGGCGCTGAAAAACCTGCTAGGTTGAACCCATGGCCCCGCGCCGGCGCTTCCTGCTCACCTGCCTGCTGATCCTCGGCGTCGCCGCGCCCGCCGCGCAGGCGCGCCTCGGCGAGACCTTGGCCGACCTGAAGAAGCGCTTCGGCGCGCCGGCCCCGCAGCTGCAGCCGCGCAAGGACAACGCCGCGTGGCTCTTCGAGGGCGACGACGGCCAGCTGATGTACACCGTGACCTTCAACGCGAAGGGTCAGTCGATCGCCGAGGGCCTGAAACCCCTGAAGCGCGCCCGCTTCAACCGGCAGATCGCGATGGATTTCATCGACGGGCAGATCGCCCCGGCCCGCGAATCCCCGACCCTGCACGTCGTGGAGGCGGGCGGCACCTACACCTTCGCCGGCCGGAACTACACCTGCGGCGCCAAGGAATATGTCGTCGTCGACGACCGCCTCGGCCTCCTCGTCATCTGGACCCAGGAGGGCGTTCCGGCCGTGCTCGTGGTCGCGCCCGAGATGATGCGCCGGTGACCGCAGCCCCGGCCGTCGCCGGGCGATTTGACAAACCGCGGGCGCGGGCGAGCGTTGTTGCAGCGTCGTTCCCGGCGCCCGATCATGCACAACCGCGGCTTCAACTCCGGGATTCTGGTGCTGGCGATCTGTCCGGGGGCCGCCGGTCCCGTCGGCTGAGCCGCGACTGCGCGGCCCGCGGGATGCCGGCCCCACCGCCCTGTCGTCACGGAGGTCCCCGACCTCCATTCGCGCCGCCGCCGCGCGGCGGCGGTCCCTTCACCGCCTTCATCCCTCCGCTGTCCCCATGAATCCTCTCACCACCCTCGATCGCCCCGCCACCCCCGCCCGCGTCTCCGCGCTCCTCAGCCGCAACGGTTTTCATTGCTCGCTGGTGGAGATCGACCCCGGCGCGGAATTCCTCCTCGCCCCGTCAAACCAGGGGGACGACGAGCTGTTCTACGTCCTCGAAGGCGCGCTCAACGTCCGCTGCGACGACGTCAGCACCGTCGTCGACCCGGGCAGCGCCCACCTCGCCGGTCCCGGCCAGGCCCGGAGCCTGGACGCCTTCGGAAACCATCGCGTGCGCTTCCTGCGCACCGAAATTCCGCCCCGACAGATCGTCAGCCCGCAGATCATCACGCCGCGCTGACGCCCCGTCCGGTTTCGTCTCGAACGGTCCGTACCCTCAAAAGACGGACCGCCTCGCGGCGGCGCCCAAGCGAAGGAAGCGCCCCGCTCCGCCCGCAGGCCCCCGCCTCACCCGGGTGCCCCGATCCGCTTGTCATCTAATGGATGACAAAGGCTCCTAGACCCAATCGCTGCCGCTGCTCTTGGCGTGGAGCCACCCGAGCAGGAGCAGCGTGCGCTCGGCATCGGCGCACGCGGTCCGCGCCACCAGCAACTGATGCAACCGCTGGCGGGACAGACCCAACAGTCGCGCCAGCCTCACCTTGTCGCCGCGCTTGCGCAAATACGGGGCGGTGCGCCGCACCAGTTCGTTCCAGGCGGGCGTGTCAGGTCCGGGCTGCAGCGCCCAGCCGCGCTTCCGTCGGCGATCGGGCGCCGCGCTCCTGCCTTCCCGCGCCAGCCGCGCGGCGGCCTCCCGCAGCAACTCCACGGTCAGCGCCACCATCACCTCCTGCCGCGCATAGGACATTGCCATGCCCGCAGCTTCCTCCGGCGGACCGAAGGAAGCGAGTCGGAGGCTTGTCATACATTATATGACAAACTTCCGCGGAAGGAATCCGCCAGGGGCCGCGCCTTTGGTGGCTCAGGCGCCGGGGGCGATGGGGAGCTCGAACCAGAAGACCGAGCCGCCCTCGGGCGGGAATTCGGCGCCGACGCGGCCGCCCTCGGATTCGATGAGCTGCTTCACGATCGACAGGCCGAAGCCGGTGCTTTCCTCGCCGCCGGTGGGGCGGTTGCTGAGGCGCGCATGGTCGGTGAACAGCTGCGCGCGCTCGGCCAGCTTCACGCCGGGACCGTTGTCCGCCACGACGCACCGGACGTTCATCTCGTCCGCGGAGGTGCGCACGACCACGCGGCCGCCGGCCGGCAGGAATTTCAGGGCATTGCTGAGGTAGTTCGTCAGCGCCTGGTACGCGTACGCCGCGTCGCCCTGGGCGGGCGGGAGTTCCGCCGCGAGTTCAACCTCCATGGTGATGGACTTGCGCTCGGCCGCGGGCTCGTTCTGCGCGGTCACGGCGGCGGCGATGAGGTTGAGGTCGGTCCGGCCCGGCAGCGGCGTGCGTCCCTCGTCGCCGACGCGCTGGCCGCTGAGGAAAGTGTCGATGATGCGCCGGATCTGGCGCGCCGAGCTGTTGATGTTCTCGAGATAGTCGCTGATCGGGCCGTCGATCCCCTTGCGCCGGGCCATCTCGCCGGACATAAGGATCAGGCAGAGCGGATTGCGAAGATCGTGCGCCGCGATGCGCATGAAGCGGTCGCGCAGGGCCAGCTCGCGCTCGAGCTCGCGCCGCAGGCGGCGGAGCGTGATGTGCGCCTGGATGCGGGCCAGCGCCTCCTCGTGCTGGATGGGCTTGGTGATGTAGTCGACGGCGCCGGCGCCGAAGGCCTTCACCTTCTCGGCCGTGTCGTGCATGGCCGTCATGAAGATCACGGGGATATCGCGCGTCTCGGGCCGCGCCTTCAGCCGGCGGCAGGTTTCGTAGCCGTCGATGCCGGGCATCATCACATCCAGCAGGAGCAGGTCGGGCAGCGTGCGCGTGACCTGCTCGAGCGCGTCCTCACCGTCCTCCGCAACCAGCAGCTGGTGGCCGGTGTCGGCGAGGGCGTCCACGAGCACGCTGAGGTTGGCCGGCGTGTCGTCTACGATGAGGATGGTCTCGGGCATGCAGGGGCGGGGTTCACGGGAAGGGCCGGGCGCTGCCGCCGGTGCGGTACCGGGCGACGAACTGGCGGATGGCCTTCATCTTGAAGCGCGCGGCCAGCGCGATGATGGCCTGCGCGAAGGGCGCGAGCTGCGGGTCGCGTTCCAGGAGGCGCTGCGCGTAGGTGCGCACCCCGACCACGTCGCCCTTGCAGGCGAGCTCGTGGAGGGCGTCGGCGTCGGTCACGGCCGGCGGATGCTCCATCGGCGGGAAGGGCGAGGCGGTTTCCGTCGGCGCAGCCTCCGCGTATTCCCAGGCGAGGCCGAGCAGCCGTTCCATGGCCCCGAGCAGCTGGCCCTCGCGGAGCGGCTTGGGCAGGAATTCCTCGCAGCCGGCGTCGAGGCACGCCTGCCGGTCGCTGTCGAAGGCGCTGGCGGACATGCCGACGATGCGCGGGCCGCCGGTCGGGCGCGCGGCGCGCATTGCGCGGGCCGCCGCGAAGCCGTC